>NZ_JBMBTE010000029.1:0-51309 GCF_048897285.1 Rhodococcus sp. O3 | reverse complement strand
TCCGGTTCGAAAGCATGTTCGAACCATAGCGGGACCCACCGACAAAGTCGGATCGGACCGATCGTCAGGAGGATCGCCAGCGCAGAGGCTTTGCGTCGCCGTGCTCATCGCAGCGCCATTCGGTAAAGTATTGGTAATGGAGCAGTGGCACGCGCTCGACACCACCGCCACGTTGGATCGTCTGGATTCCTCGCCGACCGGCCTGAGTTCGGACGAAGCGGAGCGGCGGCTCACCGAGTGCGGCCCGAACGCCTTACCGCGTCCTCCGTCGGACCGCTGGTGGGGGCGGTTGCTACGACAGTTCCACAATCTCCTGCTCTATGTGATGCTGGGTGCCGCGGTCATCACCGCGTTTCTGGAGCACTGGATCGACACAGGGGTACTGCTCGCTGCGGTTGTGATCAACGCGCTGCTGGGCTTCGTGCAGGAGGGGCGCGCCGAATCCGCGCTCGACTCGATCCGGGCGATGCTGGCCCCCCGCGCCCGCGTGCGCCGGGACGGGCGGCTCGTCGATCTACCCGCCGCCGAACTGGTCCCCGGCGATGTCGTCCGGCTCGTCTCCGGTGATCGGGTACCCGCCGATCTGCGGCTGATCCGCGTGCGTGAACTCCGTATCGACGAGGCAGCGCTGACCGGCGAATCCGTGCCGGTGGACAAGACGTCCCACCCTGTGGAGGCGGACAGCGAGCTCGGGGATCGCCGATCGGCCGCCTATGCGGGAACCGTCGCCGTGTTCGGGCAGGGCGACGGCGTGGTCACCGCCACCGGGATCAACACCGAACTCGGCCGTATCAACGCTCTCCTCGCCGGAATTCCCAAGAGCACGACGCCCCTGCTGCGCCAGATCGACCGGTTCGCCCGGTGGCTGGCCGTGGTCATCCTGGCCGTCGCTGCGGCGACGTTCGTGATCGGAATCGCGTGGCGAGGCGAATCTCCGGCGGAGATGTTCACGCTCGTCGTTGCGCTCGCCGCCTCGGCCATCCCCGAGGGGTTGCCGGCGATCATGACGGTCACCCTCTCGCTCGGGGTGCAGCGGATGGCCCGGCGAAATGCCGTGATCCGGCGGCTACCTGCAGTCGAGACGCTCGGCTCGGTCACCGTGATCTGTTCCGACAAGACCGGCACGCTCACCCGCAACGAGATGACCGTGCAGAAGGTTTTGTGCGCACACGACCGGATCGACGTCGGCGGGATCGGCTACGCGCCGATCGGAGCGTTGACCGCCGGCGACGGCACCGTCGCGGATCGGGCATCCGTCCCCCCGCTGGACCTCGCCGTGCGAGCCGGAGTGCTCTGCAACGACGCCCGCCTGTTCGAGACGGACGGGGCGTGGCAGATCGAGGGTGACCCGACCGAGGCAGCGCTGCTCGTGCTCGGACGAAAGGCGGGCCTGTCGAAGCAGGACGCCGAGCGCACCTGGCCGCGGCTGGACGTCGTGCCCTTCGAATCCGAACACCGGTTCATGGCCACCCTGCATCGCGCCGACGACCCGGCACACGAGCGGATCTTCCTCAAGGGAGCCCCCGAGAGGATCTTCGCGGCGTGCACCCATCAGCTCGGGAAGGACGGCTCGAGGACCGACTTCGACACGGCCCACTGGAACGCCTGCGCGGCCGATACCGCAGCGCAGGGGCTGCGCGTGCTGGCTCTGGCCTACCGGGAACGCAAAGCCGTCGGTGCCACCCTCGACTTCGAGGACGCCGAGCACGATTTCACGATGCTCGCGCTGGTCGGGATCATCGACCCGCCGCGGGAGGAAGCCGTCACCGCTGTACGCGAATGCCACCGAGCTGGCATCACGGTCAAGATGATCACCGGCGATCACGCCGCGACGGCCGCCGAGATCGGCGCTCAGATGGGGCTCGGCGTCGGCTCGCAGCCCGTCACCGGGGCCGAGATCGAAGCGCTGGACGAACCGGCGTTGCGGCGCGTTGTCGCCGACGCCGACGTGTTCGCCCGGGCCAGTCCCGAACACAAGTTGCGCCTGGTGCGGGCACTGCAGGCGAACGGTCACGTGGTGGCGATGACCGGCGACGGCGTCAACGACGCCCCGGCCCTCACCCGCGCCGACGTCGGTGTCGCGATGGGTGCCGGCGGCACCGAGGCGGCCAAGGAAGCGGCCGACATGGTGCTGGCGGACGACAACTTCGCGACGATCGCCGCTGCGGTGCGCGAAGGCCGCGGCGTCTACGACAACCTCAAGAAGTTCGTGCTGTTCATGCTGCCCACCAACGGCGGCGAAGCACTCGTGGTGATCGCCGCGATCCTGTTCCAGCTGACGCTTCCACTCACACCCGCACAGGTGCTGTGGATCAACCTGGCCACGGTCAGCACCCTGGGTCTGGCGCTCGCGTTCGAGCCGACCGAGTCGTCCGTGATGCGCAGGCCGCCACGTCCACCCACGGAGTCGCTGATATCGGCCTTCTTCGTGTGGCGCGTGGCCATGGTGTCGGTGGTGATGATGGCGGGCGCACTCGGACTGTTCCTGTGGGAGCTGGAATCGGGTACGACCGTGGAGGTGGCGCGTACGATCGCCATCAACGCGATCGTCGTGGCCGAGATGTTCTACCTGGTCAACAGCCGCCGCATCGAGGAGTCGGTCCTGAATCGAGAGGGCCTGTTCGGCAACCACTACGTGCTGGGCGCGATCACCGCCTGCATCGGGCTGCAATTGCTCTACACCTATATGCCGTTCTTCCAGACCGTGTTCGGATCTTCGGGCCTCACTCTCGTGGAGTGGGTGAAGGTGCTCGGCGTCGGACTGACGGTCTTCTTCGTCGCCGAGGCGGAGAAGTGGGTGGTCCGTCGCATCCGCGCCAGAAATGAGGGGCTGTAAACACAATGGAGACGTCATCTCTTCGGCACATCCTGGTTGCCACCGACCTGTCCGATGGTGCGGCGCACGCGGTCCGCCGCGCCGCGCAGCTCGCCCGCGAACACCACGCGCAGCTCACCGCGGTGTATGTGCCGTCCTCGGCCGCACCGGAAAAGCTGCGGCGGTCGAATGCACTCCTGGCGGGGCATCTGAACCGATGCGTCGGCGACACAGCGGTCGATGACACAGCGGTCGGTGACACACAGGTCGACGGTGTGGTCCGGGCGGGTGACATCGCCTCCGTCGTCGGCGCCGTCGCCGGTGAGTGCGACGCCGAGCTTCTGGTCGTCGGCGCGCACAGCGGTCGACTTCCCATAGCGTTGCTGGGAAGCACCGCCGAGCGACTCGTCGGAACGAGTGCCGCGCCGGTGCTGGTGGTCCGGAATCCATCCGACGGCCCCTACCGGACCGTCCTTCTGGCCGTGGACACTTCTCCCGTCTCCGCCTCGGCCGCCCGTACCGCCGCAGCGTGGACACCCGGCGCCGACCACATTGTCGTGCACGTGTCGGTCGTCATGGGTGAACAGCTCATGCGAATGCACGGCGCCGACGACGTGGGGTTGGCGCAGCTGCGGCGCGTGAGTACCGAGCAGGCCCGCTCTCACCTCGACGAATTCGCCGCGACGCTGATCCCCGAACCTGCCGACACCCGCATCGAATCCGGTCATGCCGCCACGAGGATCCCGGAAATCGCCGACGAGTATCGCGCCGAGCTGATCGTCGTCGGGACCGGGGAGCGTTCGGCACTCGAATACGCGATGCTCGGCAGCGTCGCCCAGTACGTACTGCGATACGCCACCACGGACGTCCTGGTGATGCCCGAGGGTGGATCGGGCTCGAAATCGGCTGTATGAGTTTCCACTCACGTGGGGTAGTCGCAGCGGTACGTTCCTCCAAGGAGAGGAGTTGCCATGACTCAGGTCGGCGGCGCACGCGGGAGCGGACTCTTCCGCACCAAATCGGTCGAGCAGTCCATTCGTGACACCGACGAACCGGATTCGAAGCTCCGAAAAGACCTCACCGCGTGGGATCTGATCGTCTTCGGCGTCGCCGTCGTCATCGGTGCCGGCATCTTCACCTTGACGGCCCGCACCGCCGGTAACGTCGCGGGCCCGTCGGTATCCCTCGCCTTCGTGTTCGCCGCGATCGCGTGCGCCCTCGCCGCGCTGTGCTACGCCGAGTTCGCGTCGACGGTGCCGGTCGCCGGCAGCGCCTACACGTACTCGTTCGCGACGTTCGGCGAGTTCATCGCGTGGATCATCGGCTGGGACCTCATCCTCGAGTTCGCGCTGGCCGCAGCGGTCGTCGCCAAGGGCTGGTCGCTGTATCTCGGTGAGGTGATCGGCGGGCTGTCGTCGTCCTTCATGCTCGGGTCGGTGAAGGTCGACTGGGGCGCCGTCCTCATCACCATCGTCATCGGCGTGCTCATCGCGACCGGGACCAAACTGTCGTCGCGGGTGTCGTTGGTGATCACCTCCATCAAGATCGCGGTGGTGATCTTCGTCGTCGTCCTCGGCGCGTTCTACATCCAGGCGGACAACTACTCGCCGTTCATTCCGCCGTCGGAGGCGGGCGACACCGGTGAGGGTCTGCACCAGTCGCTGTTCTCGTTCGTCACCGGCGCCGGCGGCAGCACGTTCGGCTGGTACGGCCTGCTCGCCGCGGCCAGCCTGGTGTTCTTCGCATTCATCGGATTCGACGTGGTCGCCACGACCGCGGAGGAGACCCGGAACCCGCAGAAGGCCGTGCCGATCGGCATCCTCGGCTCGCTCGCCATCGTCACCGTCCTGTACGTCGCGGTCAGTCTCGTCCTCACCGGCATGGTGAACTACACCCAACTCGCCGGGGACGAGTCGACCCTGGCCACGGCGTTCGCGCTCAACGGCATGGACTGGGCGAAGAACCTCATCTCCATCGGCGCTCTCGCCGGCCTGACCACCGTCGTCATGGTGCTCATGCTGGGGCAGACGCGCGTGCTCTTCGCGATGGCCCGCGACGGCCTCATGCCCCGGCGGCTCTCGCACACCGGCCGCCACGGCACCCCGGTCCGCACGACCGTCGTCGTGACGGTGGTCGTCGCGATCCTCGCCGGCCTGATTCCGCTGGGCACCCTCGAGGAGATGGTGAACATCGGCACGCTGTTCGCGTTCGTCCTGGTCTCGCTCGGCGTGATCGCGCTGCGGCGCATGCGCCCGGACCTCGAACGCGGATTCCGGGTTCCTTTCGTTCCCGTGGTGCCGATCCTCTCGGTGCTCGCGTGCGTGTGGCTGATGATCAACCTGTCTGTGGAGACGTGGCTGCGATTCGTGGTGTGGATGGTCATCGGCGTCGTCGTCTACTTCACCTACAGCCGGAAGCATTCGGTGCTCGCCGGACAGGGCAGGGTCGGATCACCGACCTCCTCGCCTTGACCGGAACGGGCGGGTGAAGGTGCGAATCGACTATTCCCGAGCATCCGACCGGAGGCCACGATGCCGCAGCGTCTGAGAATCGACCGGGGTTTCACCATCGGGGCGGGGGCCGTGCAGTGCTGGTCGTGGAACTGGCACGGCGAACCCGACGCCGATCGCGGGCCCGTCCTCTTCATTGCGGATCCGAAGGACGTCCCGCCCCAGCGCGTGGTGCTGGTGACCTACGACATCGCCAAGTGCCGGGCCGGCCCGAACGAGCTGCATCCGTCGGAAGTGTTCTACGAGTTCAAGATCCGGAACGACAGCAACATCACCGTGGCGTTCCGGCTGGAGATCGTCCTGCTCGACGACATTCCGGTCCGTGACACCACATGAGACGACACGACACGAGAACGGAACCGTCATGAAGCTCACCGTCATCGTCGGTGCCGAGGGCCAGGTGATCGGGACCGCCCACCACATCGACAGCGAGGAAGGCTCCGGGACCGGTGGCCCGATCGCGGGTCCCGGTCAGTCGGTGCTCCTGATCGACGTGCCCGCGGAGGTCGAGAACGTCCACGACGTCGACGAGCTGTACCGGGCGCTCGAACACATCATCCGGTCCGGCACCCCCAAGTAACACACCTGAACATCAGCCGAGTTGCTCGAACAGGGACACGATGATCCCGTCGGGTCCCCGCACGTAGGCCATGCGCACGCTGTCCTCGTACGTGCCGATGCCACCGACGAGCCCGTACCCGTCCGCGGCAGTCGCGTCGAGGGCCGCCTGCAGGTCGCCGACCTCGAAGGACACGTTGCGCAGCCCGAGTTCGTTGGGCATCGCCGTCGGCGATCCGGGCACGTGGCCGGGCGTGACGAAGGCCGAGAGCTCGAGCCGGCACCCTCCGTCCGGCGGACGCAGCATCACGATGTTGCAGTGTGCCCCGGGGAGGCCGTAGACGGTCTCCGGGAACTCGCCCTCCACGGATCCGGTGCCCTCCACCTCGAATCCGAGTTTCACGAAGAACGCCGTCGCCGCGTCCAGGTCCGAGACGGTGATGCCGACGTGGTCGAAACGTCGTACGTGTGCCTGTCGTTCGTGTGCCATGGGGAATCATCCTCCGAAGTTGTCTCGCCGATTCGATTCTGGGACGGAGCCGCGGCCGGGATCTCGACACGACCCGGAATCCGAAAGGTGACACCGCCTTGCAGAACCTGCGAAACAGCGGGTGCCGCAATTAGGGTCGTCGCCATGCGCAAACTCTGGTGGTCCCTCGCGGCGGTCGTCGTGATCGTGCTGCTCGGTTTCTTCGTCGCTCCGTGGGTGTACGGGACGTACATCGCCGAGGACGACGCTCCCGCCGCGGCGGTGTCGACGTCCGGCGCGGAGGCCGCGACCGGCGACCTCGAGGGTTCGTGGACGATCACGCCCGGGTCGGAGGTCAATCGCACGGCCGCCGGGTACACCGTGCACGAGATTCTGCGCGGCGCCGATGTCACCGTCGTCGGCAGCACCGACCAGGTCACCGGATCCGCGACGATCGAGGCCGACAAGCTCACCGCCGCGGAGGTGACCGTGCAGGTCGCCGGGATCACCACCGACAGTTCGCAGCGCGACGGCCAGTTCCGGGGCCGGGTCATGGACACCGACACCTATCCGACCGCCACGTTCGTCCTCGCCGAACCGGTGGACCTGTCGGGACTGCCCACCGACGGGACGACCGCGACGCTGCCGGTCGCCGGGACGCTCACCCTGAAGGATCGGTCGCTTCCGGTGACCGTGGACGTCGAGGTGCTGCGCTCGGGCGCCGACCTCGTGGCGTCGGGCAGCGTCCCGGTCGTCTGGTCGGACTTCGGGGTCGAAGCCCCGAGCCTCGGATTCGTCACCGTCGACGACCGCGGCAGCGTCGACTTCCTGGTCAGCTTCGCGAAGAACTGACCGCCGCGGACCGGTCGGCCGGTGCCCAGCCGGGCGGCCCGAACACGTAGCCGAGCTTGTCGCGCCACGACGACGCGGACCGCCAGTCCCGCGCGATCGCCCGGTATTCGTGGGTCTGCAGATCCCAGATGTTGTAGGTGCCCACCGGCTTGGTGAGCCCGTAGGTGGGCCGGTGGGTTTCGGGCCGGAACGTGCCGAACATGCGGTCCCACACGATGAACATGCCCGCGTAGTTGCGGTCCAGGTATTCGGGATCGCACCCGTGGTGCACCCGGTGGTGCGACGGTGTGTTGAACACGAACTCGATCGGCCGGGGGAGCGTCCCGACCCGCTCGGTGTGAACGAAGAACTGGTAGACGAGGTTGACCGAGAACCCGACGAACACCATCCACGGGGGAATGCCGAGCAGCGGCAACGGGATCCACATGAGGATCTCGCCGCTGTTGTTCCACTTCTGACGCAGCGCGGTCGCGAAGTTGAAGTACTCGCTCGAGTGATGCGCCTGATGGGTGGCCCAGACGATGCGGACCCGGTGCGCGATGCGGTGGTACCAGTAGAACAACAGGTCGACACCGACGAGCAGGATCACCCACGTGTACCAGGCGTCGGCGGGCAGGTGCCACGGCGCCACGTACACCCAGATCGCCGCGTAGCCGACGAGCGCGATGACCTTCCACATCGCGCTGGTCGCGATGGACACCAGCCCCATCGACAGGCTCGCGCGCGCGTCGCGGAACTCGTAGCCGCCGCGCGGCGGGCGGGTACGGCCGTCCGCGCCGGGTTCGACGTGTTCGAGGGTGCGGGCGGCGGTCCACTCGAGGATCAGGAACAGCAGAAATGCCGGGATCGCGAGCGCCACCGGATCCTGCAGCGGCTCGAGCAGCGAACCCCACGAGTGGAACAGGGTCTCCCACATGTCGTCCTCCGGTGTCGTGCGGGCAGGCATTCAATCTACCGAAATGTGTCGGTGGTCACTCCGGGTGGTCCCGGGGCCGCGACCCCGGCCGTCCGGTCCTGGCATACTTTCCCCCTGATCGGATAGGAAATCCGGTGGCGTCCGCGAGGGGAACGGCGAGGAGGGCGGCAGTGCACATCACCGCGAGGGTGGATTACGCCGTGCGCACGTTGCTCGAGCTGGCGGCCGCGGGTGACGCCCCGGCCAAGGCCGAGGGGCTGGCGAAATCGCAGCACATCCCGCACAAGTTCCTCGAAGCGGTGCTGGCGGATCTGCGGCGCGGCGGCCTCGTGCGCAGTCGTCGCGGACCGGAGGGTGGCTACTGGCTCGCGCGCCCGGCCGACGAGATCTCCGTCGCGGACATCATCCGCACGGTCGAGGGCCCGCTGGCGTCGGTGCGCGGGGAGCGACCCGAGGACGTGGTGTACACCGGGCCGGCGGAGAAATTGCGGGATGTGTGGATCGCGCTCCGGGTGAACCTGCGCGCGGTTCTCGAGGAGGTCACGCTCGCCGACATCGTCGACGACGACCTGCCCGGCTTCGTCGGCGAGCTCATCGCCGATCCGGGAGCGTGGACCCGCCGCGAGGTGTGAGCTACCGCATGGCTGCTCGGCGAGTGTGGGCAACCACATAAAACTGCACAACTCTGCAAAGTTACAGAGTTCTGCAAGTTCTGTACGTTGGATGACGTGACCGAACTCGGACTGCGCGACCGCAAGAAGGCTGCCACCAGGGCTGCCCTCGGCGCGGCCGCAGCGCGTCTGGCCCGGGCTCGGGGCATCGAAGCCGTCACCGCCGACGCGATCGCCGCCGAAGCGGGCGTCTCCACCCGCACCTTCCACAACTATTTCGCCAGCAAAGAGGAAGCGGTCCTCGAGCACCTCGACGCGCTGCTGCAGAACTGGCTCCAGCGGCTGCGCGACCGACCGTCGGACGAACACGTGTGGGACGCGATCGAGGCGGCGGCACTCGAGGTCGTGGCCGAGATCGACGACTTCGACGAACTGTGCGCGATGTTCGAACTCGTCGAGCAGAGCCCCGCGCTCGTCTCGCGCAGCATCGAGATGCAGACGCGCACCGCACCGTTGCTGGTCGAGACGATCGCCGAACGCAGCGGTCGCCACGCCGGCACCGACATCTACCCGGCACTGCTCAACTACTGCGCCGTGGCCGCGATCCGCGCATCGATCGACCTGTGGGTGGCCGGGACCTCGGGCGCGCAGTCCCCCGAAGAACTCATCCGCGCCGCATTCGATCGGCTGCGGCAAGGAATTTCGTAGTCGGCTTCCGCCTGCGACACATCCGAAGAAAGGCGCCTTGTGGCTACCTACCTGTATCGGATCGGCAGATTCGCCTACCGGCGGAAAGGCACGGTCCTGTCCCTGTGGATCGCGATCCTCGTCCTGTTCGGCGTGGGTGCGGCGACCCTGTCCGGACCCACCACCGACTCCTTCTCCATCCCGGGCACTCCGGCGCAGCAGACGCAGGACCTGATGGCCGAGCGTTTCCCGAATGCCGGCGACCCGATGAACGCGCTCAGCGCGCGTTACGTGTTCGCCGCTCCGGATGGGCAGACCCTCGACGAGCCGCAGAACATGGCGGCGATGAACGACGTGCTCGCCGCGGTCCGCGGGATCGACCGGGTCGCCCCCGGTGCCAAGGTCGACCCGGTCGCCGCAACCCCCGAGCAGCAGCCCGCGCTCCTCGTCGACCCGGTCACCGCGAACGCGGGCCTCGTCGAGCAGATGAAGGCCGCAGCCCAGCAGCAGGGCGGCACCGTGGAGTCCGCGCTCGCGGACGCCGCCGCGCTGTCGCCGCTCAGCCCCGATCGCACCGTCGGTTACGTCACCGTCCCGTTCCAGGGCAGCATCACCGACGTCGACGCCGCACTGACGGACCAGATCACCGCCGCCGCCGACATCGGCCGGTCTGCCGGCCTGAACGTCCAGGTCAGCGGCACCGCCGCGGCCGAAGCCGAAATGCCGGGCGGACTCACCGAGCTCATCGGCATGGGCGTCGCCGCGGTCGTCCTCGCCCTGACGTTCGGTTCGCTCGTCGCCGCCGGTCTGCCGCTGATCTCCGCGATCATCGGCGTCGGCATCGGCAGCCTCGGCATCACCATCGCCACCGGCTTCGCCGACCTGAGCTCGATGACCCCGACGCTGGCCATCATGATCGGCCTGGCCGTCGCCATCGACTACTCGCTGTTCATCGTCTCCCGGTTCCGCCACGAGATCACCGTCACCGCCGACCGCGCCGAAGCGGCCGGGCGCGCGGTCGGCACCGCGGGATCCGCCGTGGTGTTCGCCGGCCTCACCGTGATCGTCGCCCTGGTCGCGCTCAGCGTCGTGGGCATCCCGTTCCTGTCCGCCATGGGCTACGCCGCAGCGTTCACCGTGTTCATCGCCGTGCTCATCGCCATCACCCTGCTGCCCGCGATCCTGGGTCTGTTCGGCAACAAGGCCTTCGCGGGACGCGTCCCCGGTGTGAAGGCGAACGATCCGGAAGCGGACACCGACAAGCCGGGTGCCGCGCAGCGCTACATCGGCTGGGTCACCCGTAAGCCGCTGATTCCGCTCGTCGCCGGGATCCTGCTCCTCGGCATCGCTGCCGTCCCGGCACTGAACCTGCGTCTCGCCCTGCCCACCGAGGCCACCGGCGACCCGCAGACCAGCTCCCGCCAGGCCTACGACCTCGTGAACGAGGCGTTCGGGCCCGGCCGCAACGGCCCGCTGCTCGTCGTCGCCGACGCGCGCGAGGCGAACATGTCGGCGCCCGCCGCGTTCGGTGCGGTCGTGCAGGACCTGTACGAACACGACGAGGTGGTCAACGCGCAGATCGTCGCCGTGAACGAGGCCGGTGACACCGCGCAGATCATGGTCACGCCGAAGTCCGGCCCCAGCGAGGCCGCCACCATGGATCTCGTCGCCGACCTGCGCGCCGGCGAAGCGGATCTCGAGGCCCGCACCGGCATCTCCTACGGCATCACCGGGCAGACGGCCCTCGAAGGCGATGTCTCCGAGACCCTGCAGAGCGCCCTCGTCCCGTACCTCGCCGTCGTGGTCGGACTCGCGTTCATCCTGCTGATGCTCGTCTTCCGGTCGATCCTGGTGCCGCTCACCGCGACGCTCGGCTTCCTGCTCAGCGTCCTGGCGACCTTCGGTGCGACCGTCGCGATCTTCCAGGAAGGCTGGGGCGGCCTGATCTCGAACCCGCAGCCGCTGATCAGCTTCATGCCGATCTTCCTGATCGGCGTGGTGTTCGGCCTGGCGATGGACTACCAGGTGTTCCTGGTCACCCGCATGCGCGAGGACTACGTGCACGGCTCCACGGCGAAGGAAGCCGTCCGATCCGGTTTCCGTCACGGCGCCCGGGTGGTGACCGCCGCGGCGATCATCATGATCTCGGTGTTCGCGGCCTTCATCGCCGAACCCAACGCGTTCATCAAGTCCATCGGCTTCGCGCTGGCCGCCGCGGTGTTCTTCGACGCGTTCGTGGTGCGCATGGTCATCATCCCGGCCGTCATGGCGCTGCTCGGCGACAAGGCCTGGTGGCTGCCCAAGTGGCTCGACCGGATCCTGCCGAACGTGGACGTCGAGGGCGAGAAGCTCACCCGCGAACTGGCGGCGGCGTCCGAGCGGGACACGGTCCACGCGTGAACGATCACGGCGTGACGTGTCCGCCCAGGTAGGTTGATGCCCATGTTGGTCAGGCTTCTTCGGCGATTCCTCGCGCCTCACGGTGGTGCACTGGTTGCAGTCGTCGTGCTGCAACTGGTGTCCACGGTGGCGATGCTGATCCTGCCCAGCCTCAACGCGGACATCATCGACAACGGTGTGGCCCGCGGCGACATCGGCTACATCATGCGCACCGGCGCGATCATGCTGGTGATCGCCGCGTTCGAGGTGGCCTGCGCGATCGGCGCCGTCTACTTCGCGGCCCGCACCGCGATGGCCGTGGGACGCGACATCAGGCTGTCGCTGGTCCACCGCGTCGGGCAGTTCTCCGCCCGCGAGCACGGCAAGTTCGGGGCGGCGTCGCTGATCACCCGCAACACCAACGACGTGCAGCAGATCCAGATGCTCGTCATGATGACCTGCACCATCGTCGTCATCGCCCCCATCATGGGGATCGGCGCCATCGTCATGGCACTGCGCGAGGATCGGGGAACCTCGGTGGTCGTGGCGGTGGCGGTCCCCGTCCTCATCCTCACGATCCTGGGTCTGATGGCGATGATGCTGCCGTCGTTCCGGATCATGCAGACCAAGATCGACAGCGTGAACCGGGTGCTGCGCGAACAGATCACCGGCATCCGTGTGGTTCGCGCGTTCGTCCGGGAAGAATCCGAGGGCGCCCGATTCGACGCGGCGAACCTCGACCTCACCATGACGGCGCTGCGCGTCGGGCGGATCAACGCGGTGCTGTTCCCGGCGGTGATCCTCATCGCCAACGCCAGCACCGTGGCCGTGCTGTGGTTCGGCGGGCAGCGCATCGACAGCGGTGCCATGGAAGTCGGATCGCTGACCGCGCTGATCACCTACGTCACCCAGATCCTCATGGCGGTGCTCATGGCGTCGTTCGTGGCGCTGATGGCGCCGCGCGCGGCCGTCTGCGCCGACCGCATCCTCGAGGTCCTCGGCACCGAGCCGTCGGTGTCGTGCGCGGAGAACGCCGTGACGATGCTGCCGCGCCCGGTCTCCGTCGAGTTGAAGGGCGTCGGTTTCTCCTACCCGGGCGCCGACGCGCCCGTGCTGCACGACATCGCGTTCCGGGCCGAACCCGGCACCACCACGGCGATCATCGGCGGCACCGGGTCCGGCAAGACCACCCTCATGCGCCTGATCCCGCGGCTGATCGACGTCACCGCCGGTTCGATCGAGGTCGGCGGCATCGACGTCCGGAACATCGACCCGGCGGCGCTGCGCCGCGAGATCGGTGTGGTGCCGCAGAAGGCGTACCTGTTCTCCGGCACGATCGCCGAGAACCTGCGGTACGGGCGGCCCGACGCCACCGACGACGAACTGTGGCACGCCCTCGAGGTCGCGCAGGCCGCGGACTTCGTCGCGGCCCTGCCCGAGCGGCTCGAGACGGTCGTCGCGCAGGGCGGCACCACCGTCTCCGGTGGGCAGCGGCAGCGCCTCGCCATCGCCCGCGCGCTGGTCCGCCGGCCGGCGGTCTACCTGTTCGACGACGCCTTCTCCGCGCTCGACCCCGCCACCGATGCCCGACTCCGGGAGGCCCTGGTGCCCGAGACCCGCGACGCGTGCGTCCTGATCGTCGCCCAGCGGGTGTCGACCGTGCAGGACGCCGACCGGATCATCGTGCTCGACGACGGCGCGGTTGTCGGGTCCGGCACCCACGTCGAGCTGCTGTCGTACTGCCGGGAGTACATCGAGATCGTCGAGTCCCAGCGGATGGCGGCCGTATGAGCACCCAGACCCCGACCCTCCCGGCCCAGCCGCAGAACGGACTCGCGTCGATCAAGCGGATCCTCGGGCTGCTGCACCCGCAGCGCTTCATCGTCTACGGCGTGCTGCTGATGGTGCTCCTCGGCGTGATCGCGCAGGCGGTCGCGCCGCTGCTGCTCGGTCGCGCCACCGACGTCATCTTCAACGGCGTCATCGGCCTGCAGCTGCCGGCCGGGCTCACGAAGGACGAGGCCGTCGCGCAGCTGCGCAGCGAGGGCAACGACCAGTTCGCCGACATGGTGTCCGGGACCGCCGCCGTGCCCGGTGTCGGCATCGACTTCGGCGCCCTCGGCCGGATCCTGTTCGTCGTCCTGGCGCTGTACCTGCTGTCGTCGGCCCTGATCTGGGTGGCCGCGTACGGCCTGAACGAAATCGTCCAGCGGGTGGTGCGAGACCTGCGTTCGCGGGTCGAACGCAAGATCCACAACCTGCCCCTGCGCTACTTCGACACCCACTCGCGCGGTGACCTGCTCAGCCGCGTCAGCAACGACATCGACAACGTGTCGACGGGCATGCAGGAATCGATCAGCCAGCTCGTGCTGGCCGTGCTGACCCTGATCGGCCTCGTCGTGATGATGCTGTGGATCTCGCCGCTGCTCGCGCTCGTGGCGCTGTTCATGGTGCCCGCGTCCGTCGTCGCGACGGCCATGGTCGCGCGCCGGTCCCGCAAGCACTTCGCGGCGCAGTGGGAAGCGACCGGCAAACTCAACGGCCAGATCGAAGAGGTGTTCACCGGCCACGAGATCGTTACCGCGTACGGGCGCACCGCCGACGTGGAGCGCAGCTTCGCCGAGACCAACGACGAGTTGTTCCGGTCCGCCTACCGTGCCCAGTTCGTGTCCGGCACGGTGATGCCGCTGGTGACCTTCCTCGGCAACCTCAGCTACGTGGGTGTGGCTGTGCTCGGCGGCCTGCGCGTGGCGTCGGGCACCATCACCCTCGGTGAGGTGCAGGCGCTGATCCAGTACTCGCGTCAGCTGGCTCAGCCGCTCGCCCAGATCGGTGCGATGGTGAACCTGCTGCAGTCCGCCGCCGCGTCCGCGGAACGGGTGTTCGCGCTCCTCGACGAGCCCGAGCAGGAGCCCGAGTCTCCGGCGCCGACGTTGCCGTGGGGTCGTCACGGCAGCGTCGAATTCGACGACGTGTCGTTCTCCTACGATCCGGATCGTCCGCTCATCGAGCACCTGTCGTTGCGGGCCGAACCGGGCCAGATGGTCGCGATCGTCGGCCCGACCGGCGCCGGCAAGACCACGCTGATCAACCTGATCCTGCGGTTCTACGAGCTGAACTCCGGCCGCATCCTCGTCGACGGTGTTGACATCACCTCGATGTCGCGGGCCGAGCTGCGGTCGCGGATCGGCATCGTGCTGCAGGACACCTGGCTGTTCGGCGGCACCATCCGGGAGAACATCGCCTACGGCAACCCGCACGCCACCGAGAACCAGATCCTGTCCGCGGCCCGCATGAGCTACGTGGACCGGTTCGTGCGCGCCCTCCCCGACGGCTACGACACGATCCTCGACGAGGAATCGGGCAGCCTCAGTGCCGGTGAGCGTCAGCTCATCACGATCGCGCGGGCCTTCGTGGCCAAGCCGTCCATCCTGATCCTCGACGAGGCCACCAGCTCCGTCGACACCCGCACCGAACTGCTCGTGCAGCAGGCCACCGCGCGGTTGCGCGACGACCGCACGAGTTTCGTCATCGCGCACCGGCTCTCGACGATCCGCGACGCCGACCGGATCGTGGTGATGGAGGACGGGCGCATCGTCGAGCAGGGCACACACGAGGACCTGCTCCGCGCCGGCGGCGCCTACACCCGGTTGTACGACGCGCAGTTCCGTGCGCTGGTGGACTGATTCCCTTTTGCGCTCGCTGAGCGTAAGCGTTCAGTAACAGCGCTGCCGCGCCGACAATGACGGCATGGCAGACGCGTCGAAACTCCGGATCGCCGCACGCGCCACGTCGTCGACCGTGACGCGGACCCAGACCGCGCGTTCGTTCGGGTCCGTGCCGCGTGCGGGCAACCCTGCGTCCGGCACGATCACTCCGGCGGGGCAGGTGTTGCGGGTGCTGCGCAGGGGCGGGGCCGCGACCCGCAGCGAACTGTCGCGGCACACCGGATTCTCGTTGTCCGCCGTCAACCGCATCGTCGGTGAACTCCTCGGCCGTTCACTGCTGCGCGACCGTCCCGAGCTGGCCGCCGGCGGGATGGTGGGGCGGCCGCAGATTCCGCTCGACCTGAACACCGACGCGTACTTCACCGTCGGCGTCCACGTCGGTGAGCACGGAATGTGGTGTGTCGCAGGTGATCTTCGGGGGCGGGTCCTCGACCGTCTCGAATTCGACGTCCCGGCCACCGCACACGCGGCGCTGCCCGTCGTCGCGTCGGCGCTGCACCGGTTTCGTCTCGCCTACCCGACCCGGTGCGCGTTGTGGGTCGGGGTGGTCGGTGCCGGTGGCGGCCACGGATTCGGCTGGGACGACGTGCCGGATGCGGCGTGGGCCGCCGCGATACCCGTGCCGGTCACGGTCACCCCGCACGTCGACGCGATGGCCGAAACGGAACTGTGGGCACTGGAACTCGCCGGTCGCCCAAGCCCGTCGAGCTATCTGTACCTGCACGTCGACGAACCGTTCGGTGCCGCATGGATCGTCGACGGACGTATCCCCGCACCGGGCAGCGGCCCCGGCACCATCGGTCACCTCGCGATAGGTTCGGACGTGCCGTGTCCGTGTGGCCGGGTCGGATGCCTCGAGGTCACCGTAGCCGACCGGACGTTGCTCGCCGCCGCGGTCCGCGACGGTGTGCTCGGCTCGGGAGCCGCGTCCCGCGGTATCGGCGAACTGTATGCCGCCGCCGAATCGGGATCGAAAACTGCTTCTGCGCTTCTGGATTCACGAGCCGAGGCGATCGGGCGGGCGGTCGCGGTGATGCGGGACATCGTCAATCCCGACGTCGTCGCGGTCGGAGGGCGGGGGCTGGCGGCCTACCGTCCCGGTCGCCAGGTCCTCGCCCGCAGCTATGCGCGGGCGAGCGCGCTGCCCGCTCTTCCGCTCACCTTCTCGTCGTTCGGTGAAGAGATCGGCGACGCCGGCGCGCTCGGTGCGTCGCTGTCAGCGGTGTACACCGACCCGGTCGCGACTCTGGGCCGCCGGACGGCCCGCCCGTCCTACGATCCTGCCGCCGACCGCTTCTGCGGATAAGCCTGCGCGTCAGGGTCGTCGGACGGCGCGGAGCACCGCGTCGTGCATGACGAACTCCTGCCCGTCGTGTCCGTTCACCGTGTGGGTCCGCGACTCGGCGACCACGACGTCCCACAGGCCCGGTTCCAGTCCGGACGCGAGTTCGCTTGTGGTGACCCGCGATTCCGGTGCCGTGTGATCTCCGTGGTGCGGGTGGACGGAATGGTCGTGGCCGACGACGAGCAGCGTTCCACCCGGCGCGACCGCGTCGGCCAGGCGCTGCAGGAGTTCCTCGCGCGGTCCGGGTGCGTGCACGTAGTGGGAGGAGACGAGATCGTAGCCGCCGCGCGGCGGTGTCCATTCGCTCAGATCCGCGCGCACCCACTCGATGCGGTTCGCGATGTCGGCCCCGGCGGTGGCGGCGTGCACACGCGCGCGGTCCAGAGCTGCCTCGGCGATGTCCACCGCGGTCACGTGCCAGCCCCGCGTGGCGAGCCACAGGGCGTCGCCGCCCTCACCGCAGCCGGCGTCCAGTGCCCGGCCGGGTGGCAGGTCCGCGACCTCGGCGACGAGCTGGGGATTGGGATCGCGGCGGATCGTGGAGCGACCCCGGTAGCGGTCCTCCCAGAACTCCCTGTCGAATGCGTCGGGCATGATGACGTCCTTCCGTGTGCTGCCCCGACTGTGCGCGACACCCCGGCGGAAGGGCAAGTTCCCTTGCCGGATCGGCAAGGGGGACGATCAGTCCGGATCCGGCACGGGCTCGCGCGATTCGTCGGGTTCCACCTCTTCAGGTTCGGAGGTGTCGTCCGCGGACCGGGTACGTCCGGCGAGGGCGGTCAGCGACTCGAACCGTCCGATGTAGCGCTCCATGAACAGGCGGGCCTCGTCGTGTCCGCGTGTGACGTCGATGGCCGCCTCGTTGACGATGGTGCGCGCGAGACCGGTGAGGAACATCGCGATCACGACGGGCGGAAACTCGTCGAGGTCGACGCCGTGCGAGCGCAGCGCGACGGTCAGCGCGGTTGTCTCGATATCGCGGACCCGCTCGGCGTACGCCTTCAGTTCCGCCCCGATCGCCTTGCGGTGGTTTGCCAGGGCCATGAATTCGGTGTGCAGTCGGGTCATGCGGGTGTCGGAGGCGATCCGCCACAGCGCCCGCAGCGGATCCTCCTCGGACAGTGCCCGGCGCTGACGTTCGAGCACGTTCTCCGCGCCGGAGCGCAGCACCGCGAGGAACAGGTCGTCCATCGTGGGGAAGTAGTAGTACACGAGCGCCGGCTTCACACCGGCCCGCGTGGCCACCCGCCGCGACGTCGCCGCGGCGTAGCCTTCCTCCTCCATGATCTGAGCGGTCGCCTCGAGCAGTCGCTCGCGCGCTCCGGGTTCCTTGCCCTCGCTCACCTGTGGCCTACCCACTCGGAACACCTCCGGTCCACGTCGGGCGCATGATCGCAGCGAGGAACCCGCTCGGGTCTTGACTGTGATCTACGCCTCATGCAAACATGTGGCCACTGTATCAGCCTGATCGATCGATCAGTTTTTCTGCCTTCGCCGCACCGCGCGAACCGCACGTCCGAGGGGGGTGGCCTCGTGTTCGACGTCTCGACGGCGGCCTTCCGGCGCGCTCCACCTCGGGTGCGGAACGTAGGGACCGTTCCGGAACAGACAGCTGGGCAACCGAATTCGGACTGATACGCACATCGTCGAGAGCAGGGAGGAAACCATGGCTGGACGGGTCGAGGGGAAGGTCGCGTTCATCACCGGTGCGGCGCGGGGTCAGGGGCGCAGTCACGCGGTGCGGTTGGCCGAAGAGGGCGCCGACATCATCGCGCTCGACGTCTGCGGTCCGATCACGGAGGGCAGCCCGATCCCGCCGTCCACGCCCGAGGACCTGGCCGAGACGGCCGAGCTGGTGAAGAACCTCGATCGGCGCATCGTGACGGCCCAGGTCGACGTGCGGGACTACGAGGCCGTGAAGACGGCCCTGGACGGCGCCGTCGAACAGCTCGGCAGGCTCGACATCATCGTCGCGAACGCGGGCATCGGCAACGGCGGCGAAACGCTCCACGAGACCAGTGAGAGCGACTGGGACGACATGATCGGCGTCAACCTGTCGGGGGTCTGGAAGGCCGTGAAGGCCGGTGTGCCGCACCTGATCTCGGGTGGTCGTGGCGGCTCGATCGTGTTGACCAGCTCGGTGGGCGGACTCAAGGCGTACCCGCACACGGGGCACTACATCGCCGCCAAGCACGGTGTGGTCGGTCTGATGCGCACGTTCGCGGTCGAGCTCGGTCAGCACTCGATCCGGGTCAACTCGGTGCACCCGACGAACGTCTCGACGCCGATGTTCATGAACGAGGGCACCATGAAGATGTTCCGTCCCGACCTCGAGAACCCGGGTCCCGAGGACATGGAGATCGTGGCGAAGCTGATGCACGTGCTGCCGGTCGGCTGGGTCGACCCGGTCGACATCAGCAACGCCGTGCTGTTCCTGGCGTCCGACGAGTCCCGCTACGTGACGGGCCTGCCGTTGACGGTGGACGCCGGCAGCATGCTGAAGTAACACGGGCACAACGCAACCCGGCCCGGCCGATACGGAATCGGCCGGGCCGGGTGTGCGGCTCCGCGGTTATGCGGTGCGATCGGCCGAGCGCGAACCGGTCAGCGCGAGCGCGCCCAAGGCGATCGCGGCGCTGAGCACCATCGCGATCCCCATGGGCAGAGAGGTTTCCTCGCCGCCGATGCCGACGAGCGGCGAGATCGCCGCGGCGAGCAGGAACTGCAGGGCGCCGAGGACGGCCGAGCCGGTGCCCGCGGCGCGCTGCGCCTCGCCGAGCGCCAGGGTGGTGGCATTCGCGATGACCAGGCCGAGGCTGCCCATCGTCAACCACAGCGTGGCCAGCGTGACCCACAGGACCGGACCGACTACAGCGTCGACCAGCATGACGACGGAGAACACGGCGAGCAACGTCAGGCCGATGCGCAGCGTCGTGCGTTCGCCGAACCGGCCCGCGACTACGCCGTTGACCACGCTGAAGATCACCAGGCCGATCGCGTTGGCCGTGAACGAGACGGTGTACCAGCCGGTCGAGAGACCGTGGACGTTCTGCAGCACGAACGGTGACGCCGAGATGTAGGCGAACATCACGCCGAACGCGAAAGCGTACGCCAGGGTGTATCCGACGTACCGGCGGTTGCGCAGGAGAGCGCGGGCGTCACCCAGCATCGCGGCCGCACCACCGATGGAGCGGCGTTCCTTCGGATGGGTTTCCGGCACCAGCGCCAGGACACACGCGAACATCAGCAGCGACAACCCGGCCAGCACCCAGAACACGGCGCGCCAGCCGACGTTGGTGACGACCGTGCCGCCGACCAGCGGGGCGACGACCGGAGCGACGGCGTTGACCACCACGAGCAGCCCGAACAGCTTGGCCGCGGCCGGACCGTGCGCGCGATCGGAGATCACCGCGCGGCCGAGCACGATGCCGGCCGCACCGGCGAAGCCCTGCAGGAAGCGCGACGCGGCGAGCAGTTCGACGGTGGGGGCGAGAGCCGAGGCGGCACTGAACACCGCACACACCAGGGTGCCGACGAGCAGCAGCGGCCGGCGACCGAACCGGTCCGAGAGCGGCCCGAACACGAGCTGGCCGAGGGCCAGGCCGACGAGGAACGTCGTGAGGGTGAGCTGCACGGCCGAGGCGCTGGTGCCGAACTCGACGGCCATCTCGGGGAACGCCGGCAGATACATGTCGATCGCGAGCGGGGCGACCGCGGCGAGCAGCGCCAGAGTGGCGACGAGTTTCGCCGGGAAGTGCGGGGTGTCCGGCGCCGGGATCGGGGGAGCGGCGGAGGCGTCGGCGGGCTCGGCCACGGCGGTGCCCGCGTGCTGGGAGTGCTGGTTCAAGACGACCCTTCGAATCGAGATGGATCTAAATATAGATCTAAAACTATATCTAAAGTAACCACTAGACTGCGGGTGTGTCCAACGATCCGCTCGTCGCCGACGGCAACACCCCATCCGACGAGGACGTCCGGCGCCTTGCCCGGACCGCTCGCTCGCTGGTCTGGGCGTTGCGCCGCTTCGGGGAGAAGGAGGCGGGATTGTCCTTGCTTCCCCAGTCGGAGATCGAAGTGCTCCGGACGCTGGCCGAACGCCCCGGCAGCACGGTGTCCGAGGTCGCCCGCTACCTGGGCCTGCAGAGCAGCAACGTCAGCACCACGGTCCGTCGCCTCGTCGACCGGGGTCTGGTGGAACGGCAGGTCGACCCCCGCGACGGCCGCTCGCACCGCCTGCACCAGACGCCCCTCGCCGAGCGCAACAACAGCCGGATCGACGACATGTGGTTCGACGGCATCCGCCGGCTGCTCGACGGGATGAACGAGGACGAGGCGGCCAAACTTCTCGAGGCAGCGCCGCTGCTCGCCCGGCTGGGCTCGATGTCAGGCGACTGACGGGCGCAGCACCTCCCGCGCCGTGCGCCGCACCACCTCGGTGAGCGCGTCCAGAACGGGGGATTCCAACCGCCAGCGCTGCCAGTACAACGGCACGTCGAACGGCTCGTCCGGGGCGAGTTGCACGAGATCGGCATCGCCGCCGAGCGCGAGGTCGAGCATCGGTTCGGGCAGCATGCCCCAGCCGAGCCCCAGGCGCGCGGCGTCGACGAACTCGCGCGCACCCGGCACGTAGTTGCGCGGTGGGTCGAAACGGCTGCGGGTGTGGCGCCGGAGGAAGCGGTTCTGCAGGTCGTCCTTGCGGTCGAAGGTCAGCATCGGAGCCTCGCGCAACGCGGCCGTGGTCATCCCGTCGGGAAACCAGTGCGCCGCGAAGTCGACGCTCGCCATCGCGTGATACCGCATGGCGCCGAGGTTTTCGGACGTGCAGCCCTGCACCGGGTCGGGTACCGACGTGACCGCCGCCATCGCCGTGCCGTCCCGCAGCAGCGAGGTGGAATGGAACTCGTCCTCGCGCAGCAGCTCGAACAGCGCGCGGTGGTGCTGCGGCATCCGGGCCAGCGCCCGCAGCATCCAGGTGGACATCGAGTCGGCGTTGACCACGAGCGGAACGGTCACGTAGTTGTCCGCGCTCGCGGTGATGCCGAGCGCCTCGGCGGTGTCCTGCTCGAGCCGGGCCACCTGGCGGGCCAGCCGCATGATCGCCTCCCCGGGTCCGGTCGCGGTCACCGGCCGGGTCCGGCGCACCAGCACCTGCCCGACCTGCTGTTCGAGGGCCTTGATGCGCTGGCTCACGGCGGACGGGGTGATCCGCAGGACCGCGGCGGCGCCGTCGAAGGTGCCCTCGTCCAGCACCGCGGCCAACGTGCGCAGTTGAGCGAAGTCCAGATCCATATGAAGAAACTCTAATGTTCCTTAAGGAAAATCAACTGTTCTTATCTCGTGACCTTTCCTAGCGTGGTCGCCGTGAACCTCGTCCTCGCCGGTTTCCTCACCGGACTCTCGCTGATCGTCGCGATCGGAGCCCAGAACGCGTTCGTCCTGCGTCTGGCCATCGCGCGCCGGCACGTGCTGCCGGTGATCGTCGTGTGTGCCCTGTCCGACGCGGTGCTCATCGCCGCCGGCATCGCCGGCATCGCGACGGTCCTCGATCGAGCACCCGGCGCGCTCGAGGTGATCCGTTGGGGCGGTGTGATATTCCTCGTGTCGTACGGTCTGCTCGCGGCCCGCCGCGCGCTGCGACCGTCCGCGTTGAGCGCGGCCCCGGGCGGGGCGATCACCGTCGGTGCCGCGCTCGCGACCTGCCTCGCGCTGACCTGGCTCAACCCGCACGTCTACCTCGACACCGTCCTCATGCTCGGATCGGTCGCCAACACCCACGGCAACCCCGGCAAGTGGTGGTTCGGGACCGGCGCCGTCGCCGCGAGCATCGTGTGGTTCGGCGCGCTCGGCTACGGCGCGCGGTACCTGCGGGCGTGGTTCGCGCGACCCGGTGCCTGGCGGGTCCTCGACGGCGCCGTCGCGGTGCTCATGGTGAGCCTGGGCGTGGGTCTCGCGGTCGGGAACTGACCGCGAGCTGCAGGTTCACCGACGCCGCGCGACCTTGCCGATGGGCTCCAGGTGGGTGAACACCGTGGTGTCCGGCAGGGCTGAGCGCACATCGTCCTCGACCCGGTCGAGCAGATCGTGTCCCGCCCGCACCGTCCAGTCGCCGGGCACGCGCACCGTGAGATACACGAAACGCTGCCGGCCCGACGCCCGGGTGCGGGGCGGCAGGATCGTCACCGACTCGCCGCGGTACCGATCGAGCACCTGCTGCACCTGCGCGACGTCGTCGGCGGGCAGCGCCGCGTCGAGCAATCCGACGACCGATTCGCGCACCAGGCCGGAGCCGATCCGCAGGATGTTCAGGCCGACGAGCAACGCCACGATCGGATCGAGGATGTACCAGCCGAACAGGGCGACCAGGCCGATACCGACGAGAACCCCGACCGACGTCCACACGTCCGTGAGCAGGTGCTTGCCGTCGGCCACCAGTGTGATCGACCGGTGGCGGCGGCCCACCCGTAACAGCAGCAGGCCCACCGCGAGATTGAGAACCGACGATCCCGCCGACAGGAACAGGCCCAGCCCCACCTCGGTCAGTGGCCGGGGCTGCAGCAGCCGCTGCACCGACGTCCACACGATCGCCCCGGCCGCCGCGAAGATCATCGCGCCTTCGACCGCGGCGGAAAGATATTCGGCCTTGCCGTGGCCGAAATCGTGATTCTCGTCCGGAGGTTTCGCCGCGGCCCGCAACGCGAAGACCCCCACCACCGCGGCCACCAGGTTGACACCCGACTCGAGCGCGTCGGACAGCAGGCCCACCGACCCGGTGATCCACGCTGCCCCGGCCTTCAACGCCATCGTGGTCAGGGCGGTCGCGACCGACAGCAGCATGCACCGCATGAGCAGGCGGTGCTGCCCGGGTTCGGTCACCGGTCA
This sequence comes from Rhodococcus sp. O3, assembly GCF_048897285.1. NCBI lineage: Bacteria > Bacillati > Actinomycetota > Actinomycetes > Mycobacteriales > Nocardiaceae > Rhodococcus > Rhodococcus sp. O3. Next base: position 27,560 of record NZ_JBMBTE010000029.1, on the reverse strand, counting down.
GTGCTCGATGAGCGCGAAGCGACGGCCCGTGATCTCGGTTGCGGTGATCTCCACGAAGTTGTACTTCGGTGTCGGCACCCAGGGCGTCGGACCGAGTTCTTCCACCGCCTGAATCTCCTTGAAATGCGTGAGGATTCGCGCCCTTCCGTGCACGACGACGCTCCACGCGGTGCGTTCGCCGACGACGTCGGCCTCGAACGCGACCTCCGCGTGCACCGCCAGCTCCGACAGTTTGCTGCCTTCCCCGGACCGGAAGTACACCTTCCCGTCACCGGCGACATAGTTCACCGGAAAGATGTCCGGCCGGCCGTCCGCGATCACCACGAGCCGGCCCAGCTTCTCGGTTCGCAGCAGCTCCCAGCACTCGTCTTCCTCCAGAACGGTGACGGCGTCCGCATCCGACGGCTCGCTCATGGCTCCTCCGATCCTTCGACGACGTACCTGCCAGTCCAGCACATCACGAACAGCGTGGCCGTGCAGTCGAACGCCGGGCGCGCGGGGCGATCCACCGATAGCGTGAGAGCCCATGATCGACGTCGCCGAACCGCCGTGGCACACCCGGGCGCCCGTCGAGGTCGCCGACGCGCTCGGAGTCGACCCCGAGACAGGACTGTCCGCCGCCGAGGTCGAACGGCGACACACCGAACACGGACCCAATCTGCTCGCCGAGGCGCCGCGTGTTCCGGTGTGGCGCAAGGTGGCCGCCCTGCTCGCCGACCGGATGACCCTCGTGCTCGTGATCGCCGCGGTGGTCAGCGCGACCGTCTCCCGCGAATGGGAAACCCCGGTCGTGATCTTCGCGGTCATCGCGTTGAACACGGTCCTCAACTACGTGCAGGAGTCCCGCGCCGAGAACAGCCTGCAGGCACTGCGGCAGATGTCCGTCTCGACGGCGCGGGTCCGCCGCGACCGACGGGAAGCGGACCTGCCGCGCGCCGACCTGGTCCCCGGGGACGTCGTGCTGCTCGAGGCCGGCGACACCGTCCCCGCCGACGGCCGGGTCGTCACCGCCGTGCGACTGCAGGTCGCCGAGGCCGCGCTCACCGGGGAATCGCATCCCGTCGACAAGGAGATCGACCCCGTCGCGGATCCGGCCGCACCCCTCGGGGACCGCACCGACATGCTGTTCATGAACACGCAGGTCACCCGCGGGCGTGCCGAGATGATCGTCACCGCCACCGGCATGCACACCGAGATGGGTGCGATCGCCACCCTCCTCGGCACCGCCGGGGTGGAGCAGACCCCGCTGCAACGCCGCATCGGTCAGCTCGCCGGAACGTTGACGGTCGTCGCGCTGGTCACCGTCACCCTCGTCTTCGTGCTGGGCCTGCTGCGCGGCCAGTCCTGGTCGGATCTGCTGCTGACCGCGGTCTCCCTCGCGGTCGCCACGATCCCCGAGGGCCTGACCGCCGTGGTCGCCTTCACCCTCGCCATGGGTGCGTCCCGGCTCGCGGCGCGCGGCGCGATCGTCAAACAGCTGTCCGCGGTGGAGACCCTCGGCAGCACCACCCACATCGCCACCGACAAGACGGGCACGCTCACCCTCAACGAGATGACGGTGCAGCGGTTGCTCGTGCGTGGCCGCAGTTTCCGGGTGACCGGAAGCGGCTACGGCACCGACGGCAAGATCCTCGTCGGCGACGGCCTGCCCGCACCGGACATGACGGCCGCGCTGCTGGGCATGGCGCTGTGCAACGACGCGACCGTCCACGACGGCGTCCTGGTCGGTGATCCCACCGAGGGCGCGCTGGTCGTGCTGGCGGAAAAGGGCGGCATCGACGTCGACGGGGCGCGGGATGCGTTGCCGCGGCTCGCCGAGGTGCCGTTCGACTCGGCCTACAAGTACATGGCCACCTTCCACGCGGTTCCCGAGGGCGGCTACCGGGTCTTCGTGAAGGGTGCCCCCGGTGTGCTGCTCGACCGGGCCACGACGATGCTCGGCGCCGACGGCCCGGTGCCGCTCGACGAGGCCGACCACCGCCGGATCAGGACCGCGATCGACGACCTCGCCGGCGAGGGCCTGCGCACCCTCATGATCGCCGGCCGCGACCTGGACGCGGTGCCCCGCGGCGACGCCGACGCCCTGCAACGGTGTGTGCACGAACTGACCGTGTACGCGGTCGTCGGGATCGTCGATCCGCCGCGACCGGAGGCCAAACACGCCATCGAGGTCGCGCACGGCGCCGGAATCGCCGTGCACATGATCACCGGCGACCACCTGGTGACGGCCACGGCGATCGCACGGCAACTGGGCATCCCCGGCAGCGCCGCGAGCGGAGCGGATCTCGACCGGCTCGACGATGCAGCCCTGCAGGACCGCGCGCCGGAGTTCGGGGTCCTGGCCCGGGTGGCACCCGAGCACAAGATCCGGGTGGTCAAGGCCCTGCAGGCCCGCGGGGAGATCGTCGCGATGACCGGCGACGGTGTGAACGATGCACCCGCCCTCGAGCAGGCCGACATCGGCGTGGCCATGGGGATCACCGGTACCGACGTGTCCAAGGGCGCCGCGAACATGATCCTCACCGACGACAACTTCGCGACCATCGTCGCCGCGGTCGCCGAGGGCCGGGGGATCTACGACAACATCGTCAAGTTCGTGAAGTTCCAGCTCACCACCGCGTGGGGATTCGTGCTGATCTTCCTCGCGGCCGGGGCGCTGGGGCTGGCCGGGGGCGCACCGTTCACCGCGCTGCAGATCCTGTGGGTGAACATCATCATGGACGGGCCGCCGGCCCTGTCGCTCGGCGTCGACCCGGCCGAGCCCGGCACGATGAAACGCCCGCCGCGAGCGGCCCACGAGGCACTGCTGAACGCGGCCCGGGTCCGGCGGATCCTGGGGCTGGGTGTCGTGATGGCCGCCGGCACGATCGCGGTGCTGTACTTCGCGCCCGACCTCTTCCCGGACAGCGCCGGCGACCCGCTGTTCGCGACGACACTCGCGTTCACGACGTTCGTGTTCTTCCAGGTGTTCAACCTGTTCAACGTGCGGTCGAATCTGGGATCGGTCTTCTCGTTGCAGACGTTCACCAACCACAGCGTGTGGATCGCGATCGCTGCCGTGATCGTGCTGCAGGTCGCTGTGGTGCAGGCCGGGGTGTTGCAGGGATTCTTCGACACCACGTCCCTGACCCTGCCGCAGTGGGCGCTGGCCGTCGCGGTGGGTTCGGTCGTCCTGTGGGTCGACGAGGTCGGCAAGGCCGTCGCGCGGGGCGTGGCACGACGCCGCAGAATCGGGGACGTCCAGCCGTAGCGATCACGGAAACGGCCGCTCACGCACCGGCCGGTCGAGGTTCGGTGAACGGTGACCTGGCACAATCGTCGGGTGAACGCCCCACGCAGTACCGACTCCGCAGTGCCGACTCCGCCCGACCCGTTCTTCACCGTCGGCGCCCGGCTGGACAACGGTCTGGGCCGCACAGGCACCATCCACACCCCGCACGGCGACATCCGCACGCCGGCGTTCGTCGGTGTCGGCACCAAGGCGACGGTCAAGGCGGTGCTGCCCGAGTCGATGAAGGATCTCGGGGCGCAGGCCCTGCTCGCCAACGCGTATCACCTGTACCTGCAGCCGGGACCGGAGATCGTCGACGAGGCCGGCGGGCTCGGCAAGTTCATGAACTGGGACGGACCGACGTTCACCGACAGCGGCGGATTCCAGGTGATGTCCCTGGGCGTCGGATTCAAGAAGGTGCTGGCGATGGAGGCGGTCGGCGTGCAGTCCGACGACGTCATCGCCAAGGGCAAGGAACGGCTCGCGCACGTCGACGACGACGGCGTCACCTTCAAGTCGCACCTCGACGGCTCCCGGCACCGGTTCACCCCCGAGGTGTCGATGCGGATCCAGCACCAGCTCGGCGCCGACATCATGTTCGCGTTCGACGAGCTGACCACCCTGATGAACACGCGGCGCTACCAGGAGGAGTCGCTCGCGCGGACGCAGGCGTGGGCGGTGCGCTGCATCTCCGAGCACGAGAAGCTCACCGCCGAACGCGCGCACCGTCCGTACCAGGCGTTGTTCGGTGTGGTGCAGGGCGCGCAGTACGAGGATCTGCGGCGGCAGGCGTGCCGCGGCCTCGAATCCATCGTCGGCGAGTCCGGGCGCGGATTCGACGGATACGGAATCGGCGGGGCACTCGAGAAGCAGAACCTCGGCACCATCGTGCGCTGGTGCACCGAGGAACTGCCCGCCCACAAACCCCGCCACATGCTCGGCATCAGCGAACCCGACGACATGTTCGTCGCGATCGAACACGGCGCCGACACCTTCGACTGCGTCAATCCGTCCCGGGTCGCCCGTAACGCGGCGATCTACCATCCGGACGGCCGGTTCAACATCAACACCAGCCGCTTCCGGCGGGACTTCACGCCCATCGACGAGAACTGCGACTGCTACACGTGCGCGAACTACACTCGCGCCTACATCCATCACCTGTTCAAGGCGAAGGAGATGCTGGCGTCGACGCTGTGCACGATCCACAACGAACGGTTCACCGTGCGGCTCGTCGACGAGATCCGCGCGTCGATCGAGGGTGGTTACTTCGCCGAGTACAAGGCGGACACCCTCGGCCGGTTCTACTCGGGTGCCGCCCGTCCGTAGTCAGGCCGCGTAGGTCGGTTCGTGCTTCTTCACGTGCGCGATCACGCGGTACGTGATCGGCATGACGACGATCTCCACGAGCGTCTTCCACAGGAATCCGACGATCACGTAGTTGGTGAAGTCCGTCCACGTCGAGATACCGATCGCACCCGCCGCGATCGCGCAGAAGATCAGCGTGTCGGCGAACTCGCCGACCACCGTGGACCCGATCAGCCGGGCCCACAGGTACTTCTCCTTCGTGCGCTCCTTGATCCGCACCAGCACGTACGAGTTCAGCAACTGGCCGACGAGGTAACCGGAGAGACCGGCGAGCAGGATGCGCGGGACGACCCCGAGGACCGCGTCGAACGCGTCCTGGTTTTCGTAGAAGTCGGCGGGCGGCAGCAGGCCGGTGATCCAGAAGCACAGGGCGGCCAGGGCGACCGCGCCGAACCCGAACAGCACCGCACGCCGGGTCGCCGCGAACCCGTACACCTCGCTCAGGACGTCGCCCAGGATGTAGGCGAGCGGGAACAGGAAGAATCCGCCGTCCGTCAGGATCGGCAGGATCTGCAGTGAGCCGACCGCGACGTCGGCGTCGCCGAAGAACGCGACGCCCTTCGTCGCGCAGATGTTGGAGATGATGAGCACCGTCGTGAACAGCGCGACGATCCCCGGGTAGTAGCTGCGGGCCACGTGCGCGAACGCCGCATGATCGGTGGTGGCGACCGGGCCGGTGGCGGGATCGTTCGGGGTCGATGCGTGCTCTGTCACCCGGTCATCCAAGCACTCGCGGCGCGACAACGCGAAGTACGGACAAAACGCCGCGGGCCCCGTCCGGAGTGGACGGGGCCCGCGGTCGGGGTGGGACGGGTCAGGACTTGACGACCCGGGTGCCGCCCGCGAACTTGTCGTGGAAGCCCTGCTTGGTCGGGCTCTGCTCGATCGTGACGGCGATGCCGATGTACGCGGCGATCGAGGCGATGTTGAACAGCCAGCCGAGGATCGGAATCCAGGTCAGGGACTGCAGCGCCAGGTAGGCGTTGCGCTTCGCGGCCTCTTCGAGGGTGGGGAGTCCGCCGTTCGGGCCGATCACCGACAGGCCGAGCACCTTCTTGCCCACCGTCGCGCCCTTCGTGCACTCGAAGTACGCCGAGTAGCCGAGCATCGCGACGCCGGAGAGCAGGCCGACCACCGCGGACAGGAAGAAGCTGTCGGCGAAGGCGACGATCGCGGTGACGATACCGACCGGGATACCCACGATCAGGGCGTCGATGATGCGCGCGCCGAGTCGCGGGAGCAGCTCGCCCGGCTGACCGGCACCCGGACCGAAGCTGGGCTGCGGTGCGCCGAACTGCGGAGCGCCGTACTGCGGGTCTCCGGCGGGAGCACCGTACTGGGGGCCGGGTTGCGGGGCACCGTACTGCTGGTTGCCGTACTGCTGATTACCGAACTGCGGGGCCTGCTGGTCGCCGTACTGCGGCGCACCGTATTGGGGGCCGGCGGGCGGGGCGGTGTATTGCGGCGTCGCGGTCTGGCCACCGTACTGCTGACCGCCGTACTGCGGGGCGCCGTACTGCTGACCACCGGCGGGGGCGCCGTACTGCTGACCACCGGCCGGTGCACCGTACTGCGGGGGATTCTGCTGGGGCGGCTCGTAGCCCGAGGTGATCGGGTTCGGGAAGTGCGTGGTGTAGTCGGCCGGTTGCCCGGATGCCTGCGGTCCGCCGTACTGAGGTGCGGGGTATGCCCCCGAACTGTGTGGATCGGACTGAGGCGGATATCCCCCGGTGGTCATGTGTCTCCCTTGTCGTCGGGCGTGCGGATGCTGCACGGTACATCGCCCGTGCAGCCGTCGTCGATATGGTCGAAATGTCCGCACGCTGCCCGATCAGGGTGCCACAGGACCCCCAGTGGTCACTCGGTACGCATAGGTCGAGGCGATGAGCGTCACGGGAACACTGACGAACAGACCCAGCCCGCACAGCAGTGCGCCGACGATGTTGAGCCCCACCACGGCCAGCGCGAGCAGCAGCAGCGTCCCCACGTTGGACGAGATCGCTTGGATGCTGGACTTGATCGCGGTGATCGCATCCTGGTTCTTGTCGATGACGAACGGCAGCGTCCACCAGGTCAGGAACATGACGATCAGGCCCGGGATGATCAGGAGCACGAACCCGATGACGGTGGCGAGTCCGATGAGCACGCCCGCGATGATCACCGCGGCCACGTTGGTGAACTGGAAGAACGAGCCGAACGCAGGCTTGTTGCCGTCGATCTCGTGCAGCGCCCCGCGGACGTATGCGGCCTGGATGAGGTAACCGACGATCGCGCTCACGATCGAGCCGATCGTGCGCCACAGCGTGAAGTCACCGTCGGTGTCGAAACCACCGAAGATGAGGTTGATCACACCCTGGATGACGAGGGCCACGATCATGAAACCGATCCACACCCCGGCGTTCGCGCTGAACTTCGACCATCCGTACGAGATGGCGTCGCCCACGCTCAGCTGCGTCGGGACGGGGGAGTAGCCGGGACCCTGCGACGAGAAGTTGCCCGGCGGGGGCGGGTAGTTGCCCGGGGGCGGTGGATAGTTCCCCGGCGGCGGGTAATTGCCCTGCGGGGGATAGTTCCCTGGCGGCGGGGGGTAGTTCCCCGGCGGGGGCGGGTAGTTGCCCTGGGGCGGGGGATAGTTCCCGGGAGGTGGGTAGTTGCCCGGCGGGGGCGGATAACCGCCGGACGGTGGTGGCGGGTAGCCACCCTGCGGATTCTTCGGATCCGGGTTCTCGGGGCTGTTGCCCTGCCTGTACGGGTCCTGGTTCGGGTCGTAACCGCCGGTCGTCATAGCTCGTCCTCTCGAGGCGGCTGAGCGTCAAGTCAATTCCGCACACTACGTCCGATCCGGTCGTCGCGCAGCATGATCAACTTTGTCCGGCGATCCCGCCTTCGTCGGGCCGCACGGGCTCGGTCTCGAACACCCACGGATGCCGGGGCAGCAGCGCCGGGTTCCAGCGGTCGAGCAGCAGCGGCAGCGTCACCGGCTCCCCGGGATCGGCCAGGCGAAGGGACACCGCGATCCGGCCCAGCACGTCCGCCGGAGTGTGCCCGAGGGCGCGGTGATCGGCGAGGGTCACGGCGCCGTCGCGCTTGGCCAGCCTCTTGCCCTCCGCATTGAGAGCGAGCGGCACGTGCGCGTACACCGGAGCCGGAAGATCGAGCAGCGCAGCCAGATACGCCTGACGGGGTGCGGAGGAGAGCAGGTCGTCGCCCCGCACGACCTGATCGATGCCCTGCGCGGCGTCGTCGACGACGACCGCCAGGTTGTAGGCGGGGGTCCCGTCGCCGCGGCGCAGCACGAGATCGTCGACGATTCCCGTGAAATCGCCGTGCAGCACGTCGTGCACCGTGTAGAAGTCCGTTCCGGCCCGCAGCCGTACGGCCGGCGGGCGGCCGGACGCCTTCTTCTCGGCACGTTCGGCACTCGACAACCTGCGGCACGTGCCGGGGTAGGCACCGGCCGGCGCGTGCGGCGCGGAGGTCGCCTGCTGGATCTCGCGTCGGGTGCAGAAACACTCGTAGGTCAGCCCGGCCCGGGTGAGCCGGTCGATCGCCTCCTCGTACAGACGAAGCCGCCGCGACTGATGGACGACCTCGGCGTCCCAGTCGATGCCGAGCGCCGCCAGATCCGCGAGCTGCGCGTGCTCCGCGCCGGGGCGGACCCGATCGAGATCTTCGACGCGCACCAGGAACCGGCGTCCGGTGCTGCGGGCGAACAACCACGCGAGCACGGCGGTCCGCAGATTTCCCAGATGCAGGTCGCCGGAGGGGCTCGGCGCGAACCGCCCGGCTCCCACCGGTGCCTCGGCCTCCGAATTGAACATTCCTGCACCCTATCCGGGTGCGGCTCCGCCGCCCGTGTGCCTTTCTGGCGGTCGGGACCGCCACAACGCAACACCGTCAGAGGAGGTTCACCGCATTCGCCACGACCAGACCGAGGATCACCAGCGACAGCAGGGACTGCACGGCCATCGTCAGCTTCGCCCACCGAGCCAGAGGAAGGACGTCGGCGGGACCGAACGTGGTGGCGTTGGTCAGGGCGAGGGACAGGTAGTCGGCGAAGACGGGCCGCCACCCCGGCGGCGCGAGTTCGGGCTCGAGCTGCTGGGGGAACGCCAGGTCGGGATGGGGCCGGGGCCGCAGGTGCCGGTTCACGGCACCACCACCGTCGAGTTCCCAGTACAGAAAGCCGAACGCCAGTACCGTCTGCATCCACACCAGCGCACCGGACAGCAGCAGGTCGGTCGCGACCGTGGCCGTCGGTGAGCTGTGCAGCAGATCCCACACCAGCCGCGCCGCACTCCACGCCGCCCCCGCCGCGATCACGACCACCAAGGCGACGGACAGCGCCCGCACCCAGCGACCCGGACGGTCGATACGACCGGGATCGACGACGACGAGCGCGACGAGAACCGATCCCTCGATGACGGGAAGCAACCACGTGTAACCCGGCGAATAGTGCGCGGGAAGCAGGAACGGCACGGCCATCGACACGAGCACGAACGCCGAGGCGGTCCAACGCTGTTCCGCGCGTGGGGAACGTGAAACCTCGGTCATCGCGGAGCCTCGTTCCGGGCGACGGGACCATTCACTCGGGTAGACCGAATGATGGTCGCATCAGTCGTCGGCGAGGGCCAGCTGAATCTGGGTGTGCAGGGAGTGGGTGAGGAACTCCGGCGGATACAGCGCCGGGCACGCGATCGCGTCGAGAGCGAGACCGTTGACGGAGGCGAGCAGCAACGTCGCCCGTGTCTCCGGCTCCGGGATGCCCATCCGGATCAGCACGGCGGAAACACCCGTGCGCATCGTGAACAGCGTCGCGTGGCGGATCGCCCCGAGCGGCGGCGACGTGACCGCGCGGACCGTGAAGGCCGCCATGACCTGCGCTTCGCTCGCTCGCTGTTCGTCGAGCGGCAGCAACTGGCTCAGGGCCGCGAACAAGGTGCGGGACGGGTCGATGTCGGGATCGGTGCTGCTCAGCCTGGCCAGGACCCGGTCGGCGAGTGCCCGGAAGGCGAACGCGAGCATCGCGTCCTTCGTCGGGAAATGATGCTGCACTGCGCCGATGGAGACCCCGGCCTCACTCGCGACCTCGCGCACGCTTGCCGAGTCCAGGCCGCTGCGTGCCGCGACCTGGAGCAGGGCAGCGGCGAGCCGGTTGGGGTTCGTGGTGGCGTACGGACGGGCGCGCATGGATGCACCGTACCTGCATCAATCGGACATACGACGGTATGGGTACCGCCTACCGGAGACCGACCGGCACCACGGCGACCAGGCACGACGCCGACATGCGACGCTCAGGCCTGCCGGCCCAGGTATCCGAGGACCCGGGTGGTGCGGTCGGCGCCCTCGGGCACGTCGACGGCCGGACCGCACACACCTGCCATGCGGATCGATTCCCCCATCGCGGTCGCCGCGGACTCGACGAAATCGAGGTCGGCGTCGGCGATGGTCTCGTCGAGGCCCGTCGCGCGCGCCAGATCCCACCCGTGCACCACCAGATCGAAGGTGTAGAACCTGTCGACGGTCGCGGCGAGGGACGTCCGCCCGAAATAGCCGTCGTATTCGAGGTTTCCGCGAGCCGGATCGTCGAGGATCTCCTGCATCGCGTCGCGGGTCGCGATCCACGCCCCGACCGGATCCGCTTCCGGTGAGGGTTCGGACGGCAGCTCGAGCCCGACCTTCGTGACGATGTCGCGCTGGGTCTCGACGACGTGCTGCACCACGTCGCGAGCGGTCCAGCCGTCGCACGGAGACGGTGAGCTCCACAGGTCGGTGGGGACCGCTTCGACGGTGGCGGTGAACTTGGCGGCGAGGTCGCGGTAGTGGTCGGCGGGGGACGCTGCGTTCGTCATGGCCTCGATTGTCGTCGAAGCCCCGCGATCCGAGGCGGTAACTCGCTCGCCGACGAGCAGGCCCCGGACCGTAGGTAGCTGTCGGTACCGCTACCTACGATCCGGGGCCGTCACTGCGATCGGATACCGCGGTCAGCGCGGTGCCATGCGGATGGCGCCGTCGAGGCGGATCGTCTCGCCGTTGAGCATCGGGTTGTCGATGATGTGAGCGGCCAGTGCCGCGTACTCGTCGGCCTTACCGAGACGCGAGGGATGCGGAACCTGCTCGCCGAGTGAACGCTGCGCCTCCTCGGGGAGACCGGCCATCATCGGGGTCTCGAAGATTCCGCGCGCGATCGTCACGACCCGGATGAGATGCCGTGCCAGTTCACGGGCGAGCGGCAGGGTCAGGGCCGCGACCCCACCCTTCGACGCGGCGTAGGCGGGCTGACCGATCTGCCCGTCGAAGGCGGCGACCGAGGCGGTATCGACGATGACGCCGCGCTCGCCGTCGATCGGATCGGTCGCGGCGATCTTCTCCGCGGCCAGCCGGATCACGTTGAACGTGCCGACGAGGTTGATGCGGACGACGCGTTCGAATTCCTCGAGGGGAAGTGCCCCGTTGCGGCCGAGGACCTTGCCGGGCGTGGCGACACCTGCGCAGTTGACCGCGACACGCAGATCGCCGAGACCGGCGGCGAAATCGACGGCTGCGGTGACCTCGTCGGGGGAGGTGACGTCGGCGGGGACGAAGTGCGCGCCCTCACCGATGGCCGCCGCGGCCTCGGCGCCGCGCGAGCTCGGCAGGTCGATCAGCACCACCTGGGCTCCGCGTTCGTGCAGGGCCCGGGCGGTGGCGTGGCCGAGGCCCGAGGCACCACCGGTGACGATTGCGACGGCTCCGTCGATGTTCATGAAGTTTCTCCTGGTCGGGGACGGTCGCGGGGTTCTCGCGACCGGAAGAGACGGGGCGCTCAGCTCACGGCACGCGCAGGACGAGTGCGTCGCCCTGACCGCCACCACCGCAGAGCGCGGCGACGCCGGTGCCACCGCCGCGGCGGCCGAGTTCGAGCGCGAGGTGCAGCACGATGCGCGCCCCGGACATGCCGAGAGGGTGGCCGAGTGCGATGGCGCCGCCGTTGACGTTGATCCGCGTCCGGTCGAGGCCGAGTTCGCGGGCCGATGCGATGCCGACCGCGGCAAATGCCTCGTTGATCTCGACGAGATCGAGGTCGGTCGGGGCGATGCCCTCACGCTCGCAGGCCTTCGCGATGGCCCGCGACGGCTGCGACTGCAGGGTCGAGTCGGGGCCGGCCACCACGCCGTGCGCGCCGATCTCGGCGATCCAGGACAGTCCGAGTTCCTCGGCCTTGGCCTTGCTCATCACGACGACGGCGGCGGCACCGTCGGAAATCTGCGAGGCCGACCCGGCGGTCACCGTGCCGTCCTTCAGGAACGCGGGCGGCAGCTTGGCGAGCGATTCGGCGGTGGTGTCCGGACGGATGCCCTCGTCCGCGGTGAACAGGACGGGGTCGCCCTTGCGCTGGGGGATCGGCACCGGCACGACCTCGTCGTCGAACAGGCCGTCCTTCCAGGCGCGGGCCGCGTTCTGATGCGACGCCGCGGAGAAGGCGTCCTGCTCCTCGCGGGACACGGCCCGCTCGTCGATGTTGGCGTACTCGGTGAGGTTGCCCATGCCCTGATCGGTGAAGACGTCGTAGAGCCCGTCGTGCGCCATGTGGTCGCGCATCGTGACATCGCCGTACTTGAATCCGGCGCGGCTCTTCTCGAGCAGGTGCGGTGCCTGGCTCATCGATTCCTGCCCGCCGGCGACGACGATGTCGAATTCGCCGGCGCGGATGAGCTGGTCGGCCATCGCGATCGCGGTCAGTCCGGACAGGCAGACCTTGTTGATGGTCAGGGCCGGGACGTCCATCGGGATGCCGGCCTTGGCGGCGGCCTGGCGGGCGGGGATCTGGCCGGCGCCTGCGGTGAGGACCTGGCCCATGATGACGTAGTCGACCTGGTCGGGGGACACGTGGGCCTTGTCGAGCGCGCCCTTGATGGCGACGGCGCCGAGGTCCGAGCCGGAGAAGTCCTTCAACGAGCCCAGCAGCCGTCCCATGGGGGTGCGGGCGCCGGCGACGATCACAGAGGTGGTCATGAGTGAGCTTTCGGCAGTAGGGCAGTAGGGAAGGGGCGGCGGGTCAGCCGGCCAGGTGGCGGCTGATGACCAGTCGCTGAATCTGGTTGGTGCCCTCGAAGATCTGGGTGATCTTGGCTTCCCGCATGTACCGCTCGACGCGGAAGTCGCGGGTGTAGCCGTAGCCGCCGAGAACCTGGACGGCGTCGGTGGTGACCTTCATCGCCGCGTCGGTGGCGACGAGCTTGGCGACCGAGGCGTTGCGCGAGTACGGCAGGCCCGCGTCGCGGCGCCGGGCCGCGTCGATGTAGGTGGCACGGGCCGAGTCGACCGCGGCGGCCATATCGGCCAGCAGGAAACCGAGACCCTGGTGGTCGATGATCTTGCGGCCGAACGCCGTCCGCTCCTGGGCGTAGGCAACGGCTTCGTCGAGCGCGGCCTGTGCGAGCCCGACCGCGACGGCGGCGATGCCGAGGCGACCGGAGTCGAGGGCGCTGAAGGCGATCTGCAGACCCTGTCCCTCGGCGCCGAGGCGGCGCTCCTCCGGAACGAACGCGTCGTCGTAGTGCGCCGAAGTGGTGGGGACGGCGTGCAGACCCATCTTCTCCTCGGGCTTGCCGAAGCTCAGTCCCTCGGTGTCCTTGGGGACGAGGAAGCACGAGATGCCCTTGGAACCTTCGCCGGTGCGGGCGAACAGGTTGTAGAAGTCGGCGATGCCGCCGTGGGTGATCCACGCCTTCGCGCCGGTGATGCGGTACCCGCCCTCGGTGGCGGTGGCCTTGCAGGCGAGGGCGGCCGCGTCGGAACCGGCCTGCGGTTCGGACAGGCTGTAGGCGCCGATGGTGTTGCCGCCGAGCATGTCCGGCAGCCACTTCTGCTTCTGCTCGTCGGTGCCGAAGGCCATCAGCGGGTGGCAGGCGAGGCTGTGGACGCTGACCGCGACCGCGACCGCGGCCCAGCGGGCAGCGATTTCCTCGAGAACCTGCAGGTACACCTCGTAGGGTTGGCCCCCGCCACCCCATTCCTCGGGGTACGGCAGGCTCAGCAGCCCGGCCTCACCGAGGGTGGCGAAGACACCCTCGGGATAGGTCTCCGTCTTCTCGTGCTCGTCGACGAGCGGTGCCAGCACCTTGTCGGCCACGTCGCGGGTGAGCTGGATGAGGTCACGGGCCTCGTCGGTGGGCAAGAGACGGTCGACGGCCACAGGATTCTCCTCGGGGGAATACGGAAAGTAGTACTGGGTTCTGCTTCACAGTACTGCCGACGGAGGCGTACTGCAATCAGTCCCCCAGTACTATCGCTCGTATGGATTCCCGCTCGTCCTTCGCCACCGCTCGTCGCACCGAACTGTTCGACGGGCTGGTGGAGCTGTTCCTCGCGGAGGGCTTCGCACATCTGACGCTCGATGCGATCGCTGCCCGCCTCCAATGTTCCAAGTCCACCCTCTACACCCTCGCCGGCAGCAAGGAACAGCTGGTCACGGCGGCGACGGTGCACTTCTTCAAACGAGCGACCGAGCAGGTCGAGTCGAAGGTCGCCGCCGCGGGATCCCACGACCGCATCGCCGCATACCTCACGGCCGTCGGCGAGGCGCTCGCCGCCGCGTCGGAGAAGTTCATGAACGACCTCGACGCCTTCGCCCCGGCCCGCGAGGTGTACGAGCGCAATACCCGGATCGCTGCCCGCCGTGTCCAGGAACTGATCACCGAAGGCGTTGCCACGGGCGACTTCCGAGGAGTGAACGCCGCCTTTGCCGCAGACCTTGCCGCGACGATGATGGTGCGCATCCAGCAGGGTCGCGTCCGGGCCGCCACCGGGCTCGACGATGCGAGCGCCTACCGCGAACTCGCCTCCATTCTCACCACCGGTGTCACCGCCTGAGGCACAGCGTTCAGCAGGAATCCGGCCGCTGCCGACGGCGCAGTCGCCGGCGAAATCTCCGGACGGTCGGCCCGATCCGCCCCGATGAGACCCGTCCCGGTGGGACAATCGGACGGACCCCCAACAGTGTTTGTCGAGGTCGGCGGAGGGTACGTCCGGAAGATTCCGGCCCTGCCTCGCGGTATGCAGGTACGGGCACCGACTGGGAGAAGGACCCGATTCCTATGAACAGATTCGTGCGGAGAAGAGTTGTGCGCGCTGCGACGCCGGTGGCCTTCGCAGCCGTCCTGGTGCTGGCCGGTTGCTCCGACGACGGCAACGGCGACACGGACACCGACAGCGGAGCCTACGACCACGGGACCACGCACACCAGCGACGAGACCCGGACGACGGAAGCCGCCTCTCCTCCACCGGCCGGCGCGGCGGGGGCGGCACTCGCGGTCGCAGGGTCCGAACTGGGCGACATCATCGTCGACGGCAGCGGGATGACCGTCTACGTCTTCGACCAGGACACTCCCGGTTCCGGCACGAGCGCGTGCACCGGACCGTGCCTCGACGAGTGGCCCCCGGTTCTCACCGACACGACCACCCCACAGGTCGAGGGCGTCGGCGGGGAGATCGGCACGATTCCCGCACCGGACGGCAGGCAACAGATCACGGTCAACGGATGGCCGATCTACTTCTACGTCGACGACACCGCCCCCGGCGAGGTCGACGGCCAGGGAGAAGGCGGCGTGTGGTGGGTTCTCGACCCCGCCGGCCAGAAGGTGACCACGCAGAACTGATCTCGGCCACGAAGTCACCGCGCGGGCCGGACGCGCGCGGTGACTCACCCGTGTCGAATTGGTCACCCGTGTAATGGATTCGGTCCAATCAGGCCGTAAACCGTTCCGTCCGAACAGTTCCCGAACCGGCTCGACCCCTGCGGGGGCGTCGTGCCGAACCGAGGTCGACCCTTTACGTTTCCGCCACCGTCTTTCGGGTATCCGGTCGGGGACGAGGAGGTCGACGAGATGCCTGTGTGGGGATGGATCCTGATCGGGGTGCTCGCGGCGATCGCCGTGGTCGCCGTCGTCGCCGCGATTGTCGCCGCGCGCGCCGCACGCGGCCGCACGCGGACGGAGCACCTGAAAGAACGGTTCGGGCCCGAGTACGAGCGGACCGTAGACGAGGTCGGTGAACGACGTGCCGCCGAGAACGAGCTCGCGGCCCGCGAGAAGAAGCGGGAAGCACTCGACATCGTCGCACTCCCGCCCGCGGCCCGCGAGAAGTACCAGGAGACCTGGCGGACGGTGCAGACCTCGTTCATCGACGATCCCTCGGGCGCGGTCGGCGCCGCGGACCGGCTCGTCACCGAAGTCATGCGCGAGCGCGGCTACCCGGTCGACGACTTCGACCGGCGCGCGGCCGACATCTCGGTCGATCACCCGACGGTCGTCGAGAACTATCGCGCTGCGCACGGCATCTACCTGTCGCAGCAGAACGGCACTGTCCGCACGGAGGACCAGCGCGAGGCATTCGTGCACTATCGAACGCTTTTCGAATCACTCCTCGCGCGGGACAACGAGCAGGGCAACCCGAAGGAGGCGCGCGCATGACCACCCAGGATCCGCATCCCGGCAGCACCGAAACGGCCGGGGGCGTAGCACCATCGAGCGAGGGAGCCGGATCGTCGGCCTACCGCACCGACCCGGCCGTCGGGGAAAGTGGAGTGCCGACGGACACCGGAGTGCCGGCGGACACCGGAGCATCGACGAACACCGGAGAGACGGCCGCGAGGACAGGGACTGCTGCTCCGCCGACCGGTGATCTCGGGTCGGCCGGCGATGTCGGTACATCGACCGCGCAGACCGAGAGGACCTCCGCAGCGACCGAATCGGGCTCTCGCGACGAACTTTTCGGCCAGGAGGAATTGTCCGGGCTCAGGTCGCGCTGGGACGAGGTCCAGGCCGGTTTCGTCGACGATCCCAGGGAGTGCGTCCGGAAAGCGGACGGTCTGGTGTCCGACGTCGTCGAGCGGCTCACGAACGGGTTCGCGGATGCGCGGTCGCGGCTCGAGGAACAGTGGGCTCGGGGCGACGAAGCGTCAACCGAAGATCTTCGGCTCGCGTTGAAGCGCTACCGCGAATTCTTCCAGCGGTTGCTCTCGATCTGAGCGGGCAGTTCACATCGGCCGGGTAGCGGGCTTGTAGGGGAGATATCTCACCGCGACGGTGAGCGCCAACGCGGCCGCCGTCGCGATCCACAGCGCGTGCAGACCGAAGGCGTTGTGGGCGAGTGCACCGAGCACGGCGCCTCCCACAAGCCCTGCCCACAGCCCGAGATAGGGCAGGAAGGACCACCGGGGTCCCCCGAACATCGCCGCGGCGACGCGCTGGCCGATCTTGACCAGCGCGCCCGTCATGTAGGTCAGCGCCACGCTGGTTTCGCCGTCGCGCCGGAACACGTTGTTCTCGGCGCCCATCGCCAGGGTCATCGCGATGATCGCCACCGGCGTCCAGCCGAGCGCCGCCGCGACCGCGCCGGCGAACAACAGAGCGGACACCGCCGCCAGAACCGAGAATTTTCGGCTGCGGCGATCCGGTCCGGTGATCTCCGCGACGACGCCGCCGAGTACGACGCCCGTGACGAACAATCCGAGGATTCCCGCGACGAGTGCGGCCTGCGACCAGTGTCCGTCGGCGATGCCGACGCTCATGCGGGTGGAGTTGCCGCTCATGAAGGACACGAACACCCCGCCGAGCGTCACGAAACCGAGGGCGTCGACGAATCCTGCGAGGGAGGACAGGGCGATTGCCAAGCCCTGGAGTTTCCTGTCGTATCCGACCACTCCCTGAATGCTAATGATCCGGTGGGTGTGCGACGCGCCACGCCTCCGATTTTGCTTGCCTCGTGCAACGAGGCAGGGTGGTCGGGCGACAGTCCACGGATCCATCCCGACCAGGAGTATTTCGAGTGACCGGCCGATCGGCGACCTTCACCCGGGGCGGCCGGCTCGTTGCCGCCGTCGCCGCGATTGCAACCCTCACGGGATGCGGCGTGACCGCAGACCCCACGACTGCGACAGTTTCCCGATCGGCGCCGGTCACGGCCGTCACCGCTCCCACCGACTCCGAACCGCAGCCGAGCGGTCCGTCCACGTCCGAGGCGACCGCGGCGCTGGCGGTCCTGGCGCAACTGCCGATCAAGGGCCGCGCTCCGAAGAGTGGTTACGACCGCGAGCTGTTCGGGCAGGCGTGGAGCGACGCCGTCGGCGTCGACGGCGGCCACAACGGCTGCGACACCCGCAACGACATCCTGCGCCGCGACCTCGTCGACATCGAGTTCAAGCCGGGCACCCGCGACTGCGTCGTCCTGTCGGGAACCCTGCACGATGCCTACACCGGCACGACCATCCCGTTCACCCGCGGCCAGGGAACGTCCGAGGCCGTGCAGATCGACCATGTCGTCGCGTTGTCGGATGCCTGGCAGAAGGGCGCGCAGCAACTCGACGCGCAGACCCGCGTGGACTTCGCGAACGATCCGCGCAACCTCCAGGCCGTCGACGGCCCGACGAACCGGAAGAAGGGCGACGGTGATGCCGCCACCTGGCTGCCGCCGAACCGCGCGTACCGGTGTACCTATGTGGCGCGGCAGGTCCAGGTGAAGGCGGCGTACGGGCTGTGGGTGACGCAGGCCGAACACGACGCGATCGCGCGGGTGCTGTCCGAGTGTGGCGGAGCCGCGGCATCCGAGCCGGTTGCGACGCAGACTCCCGAGCCGTCCGTCCCGGCGACGACCGGTGTGTACTTCGCGAACTGTGCGGCGGCTCGTGCGGCCGGCGCCGCACCGCTGTATGCCGGACAGCCCGGCTACCGCCCGGAGATGGACGGCGACCGCGACGGGGTTGCCTGCGAGTAACCGGAAACTGCTGTGACGGAGCAGTTTCCGCGAGATCAGCCTGCGGAGACGACTGCCGGACGTGCCTGCATGCCCCGCAGGGTCAGAATTACCAGGAAGGCTGCGCCGCCGACGATGGCGATGTCGGCGACATTGCCGACGAACCATTTGTTGTAGGCGATGAAGTCGACGACGTGCCCGCGAGCGAACCCGGGCGCGCGAAGCAGGCGATCACCCAGGTGGCTCGTGATGCCGCCGAGCAGCGCGCCGACGCCGAGTGCCCATGCGGGAGAGAGGGTTCGCGCCGCCAGCACGGTGAGGGCGACGACCGCAACGCTCGCGACCACGGTCAGCACCCAGGTGGAGTCGGCGCCGAGCCCGAATGCCGCGCCTGGGTTGTAGACGAGCCGCCACTCGAGGAATTCGCCGACGACGGGCGTCGAGACGCCCGGGGTCAGGGTCGATTCCGCCCACCACTTGCTGAGCTGGTCGGCGACGACCACGCCGGTGGCCAACGCGAGGATCCAGGGCAGAAATCGGGAGGTCGACGGCACGGCGTCATCGTTCCCGATGCGCGGCGCGATTGCGAGCGTCGGGTTCTTCGAGGCGGGACGGCCGACCCGGCGTGTCCGGGCCCTCCGAGAGGCCGGAGGCAGCGACCATGACTGTATGGAGCCTGAGCCGCGCCTTCACCTGACCACCGGTGGTCCGGTCGACGACCCTGTTCTGCCCGAGGACTGGCAGCCCTCCGACGACGCGATGCTCGCGCTGTCGATCGCCCTCGACATCGATGTGAACGCGGCAACGGTGCAGTTCCTCGACCGGTACCGGGGCCGCCGCTTGTCGGAGGCGACCCCCGAGGGCGCACCGAGGACGTCGTGGCTCGGCCTGTGGTGCATCGCCCTGGTCCTCGAGGACGGCCGCCGTCAGGAAGTGTTCCGTCGCCAGCTGCGGGCGACGAGGGAACAGATCGAGGCGGCCCGCGAGATCGGTGAGCAGCTTGCTTCGACACCGGGGCCGGCCGGCGGGCTGCGGCTGGTGCCGCGCGCAGAGCACTGATCCTCGGCGCACCGCAAAAAGGAAAACGCCCGTGACCTGCATTTCTGCCGGTCACGGGCGTTTCCCGTGGCGGAGGATAGGGGATTTGAACCCCTGAGGGCGTTAACCCAACCCGCGTTCCAGGCGAGCGCCATAGGCCACTAGGCGAATCCTCCGTGGGGAAGCATACCGAACACTCCGCGATTCTTGCCAAACGAGCAGGTGGAGGTGGCTTTTCTCGGGGTCGCGCCGGGGCGATTCCACGGTCGTCCGGCATGTCCTCTACACTTGCCGATGGATCCCGCGCGGCGCGCATCCTGTGAACTCCCCCAGGGCCGGAAGGCAGCAAGGGTCAACGGGCTCTGCCGGGTGCGCGGGGTCCCCTTAGTCTCCGCCGATGCCCGTGTCGCCGTGCACGGTGAAAGGTTCTTCCGCATGCCTGTCCAAACCCAGATCGGGTTGATGAGCCATGAGGAACTCGTTGCAGAGCACGAGCGCCAGTCCGCCAACTACGACCGGCTGAAGACCGAGAAGCTCACGCTGGACCTGACCCGCGGCAAGCCGTCCCCCGAACAGCTGGACCTCTCCGCAGAGCTGCTGTCGCTGCCGGGCGAGGGCGACTACCGCGACGGAAGCGGCACCGACTGCCGCAACTACGGCGGCCTCACCGGCCTGCCGGAGCTGCGCGCGATCTTCGCCGAGCTGCTGAACATCCCCGTCGAGAACCTCGTCGCCGGTAACAACGCCAGCCTCGAGATCATGCACGACCTGATCGTCGCGTCGCTGCTGCACGGCACCGTCGGTTCGCCGCGTCCGTGGTCGCAGGAACCGGTCGTCAAGTTCCTGTGCCCGGCCCCCGGCTACGACCGTCACTTCGCGATCACCGAGTCCTACGGCATCGAGATGATCCCGGTGCCGCTGCGCGACGACGGTCCGGACACCCACCTGATCGCCGAGCTGGTCGCCGCTGATCCGCAGATCAAGGGCATGTGGACGGTGCCGACGTACTCGAACCCGACCGGTGCCGTCTACTCCCTGGACGTTGCCCGCGCGCTGGTGTCGATGCCCACCGCGGCTCCCGATTTCCGGATCTTCTGGGACAACGCCTACGCGGTGCACCCCCTCGTCGAGGACTGCGCGCCGGCCATCGACATCCTCGGCCTCGCGGCCGAGGCCGGGAACCCGGACCGGATCTTCGCGCTCGCATCGACCTCGAAGATCACCTTCGCCGGATCGGGTGTGAGCTTCTTCGGCGCGTCCGCCGCCAACCTGGCCTGGTACCAGAAGTTCCTGGGCATCAAGACGATCGGCCCGGACAAGATCAACCAGCTGCGGCACCTGCGGTTCTTCGGCGACGCCGACGGCGTGCGTGCCCACATGGCCAAGCATCGCGAGATCCTCGCACCGAAGTTCGCGCTGGTGCTGCGCATCCTCGAGGATCGTCTCGGCGCGTCGAAGGTCGCGTCCTGGACCGAACCCAAGGGCGGCTACTTCATCAGCCTCGACGTCGTCGAGGGCACCGCGAAGCGGGTCATCGCGCTGGCGAAGGACGCCGGCATCGCGCTGACCGGCGCCGGATCGGCGTTCCCCTACAAGAACGACCCCGAGGACAAGAACATCCGGCTCGCGCCGAGCTTCCCGTCGCTCGACGAACTGGCGAAGGCCATGGACGGTGTCGCCACGTGCGTGCTGCTCGCCGCCACCGAGAAGGCCCTCGCCGGCTGAGCGAGCCACCGGCTTCCTTCCGCCGTCGCACCCGAATCGGGTGCGACGGCGGTTGCTTTTCCGGGTGTCCGTCCGTTTCGAGCGAGTTGTGCCCAGGCTGTGGACAAACCTGTGGACAACCCGTGGACCGACGGTGGACCGGCCGTGGACAACTCCCCGCCGCAGGGCTGTGACCTCGGAAAATATCCGGAATGGGCTTTTTCCACAGGAGATGCCATACTGCCCGATCAGGGTCGCCGCGAGTTTCGCGGCGGGTTCGGAAGTGGTGAGTGTGATGGAATACCGCGCTCTCGTGAAATCCGGAGCCGGCGCAACCGCCGTCGCGTCCGTTACGGGATGCCACGGCGTGCTCGATGTCTTTCTCCTGGCGCTCGATATCGACGCCTCGACGGTCCCGCGACCGCCGATTCCGCCCGCCGCGGCGGTCGAACCGTTCCTGCCCGCGCGGATCGGAGCGAACCCCGCCACCGATCACGGTGTCCGTCCGGCAGTTCTGCTCGCGTATCGGCACATCGTCGATCGCACACGCCCCGAGGTGTCGTTCGGCGTCTCGACCGGGGCGTTGCGGGCCGGCTCGCCGGCGGCTCGTCCGTTCGTCGGCGCTCCCGCGACCTGTGCGTCGTTGTGGGAGATCCCGGGGCACGGACTCGTGCTCGCGTTGGAGACGCTGACCGACAGGCCCTCCCTCGTCGGCCGGCGTATCGATCCGCTGCAGGACCGTGAGGGGCAGGGTTTCCGGCCCACCGTCGACGGATTCCTCGCCCCGTTCGAGCTGACGTCGTCGGCTTCTCTCGAAGATCTGTTCCCCGGGATCAACCGGATGATGCCCGTCCCCACGACCTACCGGCCGCTGCCCGAGATCGTCGTGCACCGGCATCGCGGGGTCGGCGATCGCAAGGTCGTCGAGGCGCTGATCGTGGAGATCGTGTCGAGTGGGGGCGAGCGGGTACGCGACCTCGTCGACGGCAACGCGACCGGATCTCGCGCCCGGGCCACTGCCCGCGCGTGGGGTGTGGTGTGGCGGTGGGATCGGGTTCAGCTCGTCGAGGTGCCCGCACAACCCGGCGCCGCGATCGCGGTGCGGGAGGACTGCGGCGCCGTGCTGCTCGATCTCGAGGCGACCTCGGTGGACAGCGACTACACGACTCACGGAACCGGGGACATGATCTTCGGGCTGCTGCCGTGGGTCGCGATGCGGGCGAGTTGCTCGCGGGACTTCTGGAAGATGCTCGCGCACCTGCGTAACCACGAGGATCTCGACGGTGACCGGCTCCGTGCCGCGCTCGACGACGTCGCCGCGATGCAGGCCCGCAAGATGGAGCGGGCACTGCTGCGCAAGGAATCGATACACGACGACCGGTTCCATTCGTGGACACAGCCGACGCAGCTGCGGTCGCTGCTGGTGCGCCGCGTCGCCGACGACCTCGCCGCCCTCGACGGAGAACTCGCCGAGGCGGCCGAGGTGATCGAGCACGCGGTACGACGCAGCGTGGAACTGCGCGGTCAGCGGCACTCGCGGCTCGCCCGCGGATGGTCCGCGGCGGCATCGGTCATCGCGGTCGTCGCATTGTTCGCAGCTCTCGCCGCGGTTCCCGCCGAATCGGAACCGACACTGTTCCCGCACTGGCTGTACGCGTTCAGCGCCACGCTGGCGCTCACCGTCGTCGCGATCACCGGCGCCGTACTGTGGCGACGGCGATAACGGGCAGGGCATGATCAACCCATGGCATCGACGCTGAATCTGGTCGGGGACCCGGACGCCGACGCGCTGCTCGCCTCCGACCCGCTGGCACTGCTCATCGGCATGCTGCTCGACCAGCAGGTTCCGATGGAGACGGCCTTCGCCGGCCCGAAGAAGCTCGTCGACCGGCTCGGCAGTCTCGACGTGCACGCGATCGCGGAAGCCGACCCCGACGACTTCGTCACCGTCTGCGCGCAACCCCCGGCCGTGCACCGGTTCCCGAAGGCGATGGCACAGCGGATCCAGGCTCTGTGCGCCGCGATCGTCGACGAATACGACGGCGATGCGTCGGCCATCTGGACGTCGGGTGATCCGGACGGCAAGCAGGTACTGAAGCGGTTGAAGGCACTGCCCGGCTACGGCGACCAGAAGGCCCGAATCTTCCTGGCGTTGCTCGGCAAGCAGATGGGTGTGCAGCCGGCGGGTTGGCGCGAGGCTGCCGGCGACTACGGCCAGGAGGGATCCCGCCGATCCATCGCCGACGTCGTCGACGACAAGTCGCTGCAGGAGGTGCGCGAGTTCAAGAAGTCGGCGAAGGCGGCCAAGAAGGGCTAGCGTCCGGAAACGGGGACGGTTCACACCCGCGGCCCCTCCGGCGGCTCGACGGTTCCGGCGCCCGACCTCGGGATGATGCTGATCATCCCGTTCGGTTCGAGATAGGCGCGGGCGACCTCGTCCGCATCGGAGATGCCGTGCAGCCGGAGTTGCGACAGCACTTCCTGTTCCGTCATGAACTCGCGACGCAACGCCCGGCGATTGAACTGCCCGTCGGTGATGAGGGGCCGCGGCCGGGATTTGACGAGGCGCGCCAGACGCGGCCACCGATATGCGGCCGCGTCGATACCGACGCTGCAGAACAACATGGTGGCCGCGACCACCAAGCCGTCGCCGACCGACTGGGCACCGGCCATCATCCCGGCTCCTGCCGCGTTGGCAACAAGCACGACCACGAGAAGATCGGTCAGGCCGATGCCGCCGGATTCGCGTTGACCGATGATCCGGAGCAGCACCATCAGCGCGAGGAAGGTGATGGCTCCCCGGGCGATCAGTTCCACGGTCGGCATGCTGGGCATCAAGGTCGTGGTCCAGTCCATGGGTCCTCCCGCAGTTCCGGTGACAGGTGCCGTATCGATGGTGTCCACGACTGCATGAGCGTGTGGCCTGTTCGGACGGGATCGGTCGGCGGGACGGCGGCCGGACGAACCGGTCAGGAATCGAGAAGCCAGGTCCGTCTCGGCTTCCTAGCATCGAGATCATGACGACGACCAACGCAACCACGTCCATCACATCCGTCACGCTCGAGGTCGCCGACGTCGACGCCGCGCGTCGCTTCTACAAGGCGTTCGGGGTCGACTCCTGCATCCGGCTTCGGGAGTCCGCCGAAAATACCTCCGATTTCCGGGGGTTCACGCTTGCACCGACGGTCTCCGGCCCAGCGACCGTCGACGCATTCCTCGACGCCGCCGTCGACGCCGGCGCCGAGGTGACCAAGCCGGCGGCGAAGTCCCTGTGGGGCTACGGCGGGACCGTCCAGGCGCCGGACGGGACGCTCTGGAAGATCGCGACGTCGGCGAAGAAGGACACCGGTCCTGCCACTCGCAACATCGACGAGTTCGTCCTGCTGCTCGGCGTCGACGACGTGAAGGCCGCCAGGAAGTTCTACGTCGAGCGCGGGCTCGTGGCCGGCAGGAGCTTCGGCGGCAGGTACGCCGAATTCGTCTCCGACGCATCGAGTCCCGTCACGCTCGCGTTGTACAAGCGCCGGGGTCTGGCAAAGCTGCTCGGGGTTCCGGCCGACGGCGCCGGTTCGCATCGCATCGTCATCGGCTGCACCGCAGAAGGATTCGTCGATCCGGACGGTTTCGTCTGGGAGGCTGTCGCGGATTGAGGGCCTGCATCCGCGTGGTGCCCAGTCATCCGCTGGGACGATCGCGGGGAAGGATAGCTGACGGCCCAGCGGATATGCGAAGAGTTTCGTCCCCTGTTCGCCGAGACGTGGCGTGGCCTCGGTGACGACCACACCGTCGTCCGCCGCGATCTGCACCCGGGAGCCGCTTCCGCATCTGACCGACGCGGCTGGCACCGCTTGCCCCACTCGCCGGACCGGCGAAGGAAAGCCGCTCCGCCGCAGAGGAATCCGTGCGCAGCCTCGCGATCGAACTGGGCTCCCGGGCGTGACGCTGTCCGGTTCGGGACGTCCGGCGCCGGCGGTGCCACGACACGCGGTCGCGAGATTTGCCGAACCCCCTCGTATCGGGTGTGATCGAAGTGGGTACTACGCCGAGGCGGGTCACCGTCGCGGCGCGCCCGAAAAGGAGGGATAACCATGCAGGTCCAGCTCAACAAGGACGGCAACATCCAGGTCGACGAGGACATCGTCCGCCGACTGGAAGGTGAAGTGGAGTCCGCTCTCGAGCGCTTCGGCGATCGGATCACCCGCGTCGAGGTCCACCTCGGTGACGAGAACGCCGCGAAGACCGGCGTCGACGACAAGCGCTGCGTGCTCGAGGCCCGCGTCGCAGGTCAGCAGCCGATCGCGGTCACCCACCACGCCGGTTCGGTGAAGGAAGCCTTCGACGGTGCCGTCGGCCGCCTGCAGAAGCAGCTCGACTCCCGGCTCGGCCGTTCCGGCAACCACAAGGGAGGACCGTCCATCCGTCACATGCCGGTCGACAAGGACGCACTCTGATCCGGAACGACCGCGCTCTCCGCGCATGACGCAGATCGCCCCACCGCACGTAGCGGTGGGGCGATCGTCGTTCGAGCCCGGCCGGAAGCCGGTCACTGCTGAGGCTGTTCGTCCTGACTTTCCCGGCGAAGGTCGCGGGGCAGACCCGAGAACGGGGAGTGGGCCGCGCCGCCCCCACCGATCGGTCCGTGCCCGACGACACCGTGCTCGTACGCGGATTCGGCGTGCAGGGCCAGGTCGATGCCCGACGATTCGGCCTCACGGTCCACACGGAACCCGAAGAACCGGTCGATCACCTTGCCCAGGACGTAGGTGACCCCGAACGCGTAGAGGCCGACCACCGCGACCGCGAGGATCTGCTTGCCGAGCTGGGCGAGACCGCCGCCGTAGAACAGGCCGTCCGGGCCGTCGGTCATCACCGCGGTCGCGAGCAGTCCGATGAGGACGGTGCCGACGATGCCGCCCACGAGGTGCACACCGACGACGTCGAGCGAATCGTCGTAGCCGAGCCGGAACTTCCAGCCCACCGCGTACGAGCAGAACACGCCCGCGACCGCGCCGACGACGACCGCGCCGAGCACGCCGACGGTGCCGCACGCCGGGGTGATCGCGACCAGACCGGCGACGACGCCGGAGGCCGCACCGAACGTGGTGGGGTGTCCGTCGCGGCGCTGTTCGACGAACAGCCAGCCGAGCATGCCGGTACACCCGGCGACGAGGGTGTTGAGGAAGATCGCGGCGGCCTTGCCGTCCGCTGCCAGCGCCGAACCGGCGTTGAATCCGAACCAGCCGAACCACAGCAGGCCGACGCCGAGCAGCACCAACGGAAGATTGTGCGGTCGCATCGAATCGAGTTTGAAGCCGAGGCGGGGGCCGAGGACCAGTGCCAGCGCCAGGCCGGACGCGCCGGAGACGATCTCGACGACGAGTCCGCCCGCGTAGTCCAATGCGCCGAGTCGCGCGATCCAGCCGTCCGGTCCCCAGACCCAGTGCGCCACCGGCACATACACGAGCAGCGACCAGACCGGCACGAACAGCATCCACGCCGAGAACTTCGCCCGGTCGGCGATCGCGCCGCTGACGAGTGCCGCGGTGAGGATCGCGAAGGTGAGCTGGAAGGTGGCGAACAGGATCTCGGGGATCTGTCCGTGGACGGTGGTCGGGGAGATACCGCTCATGCCGAGGTGGGAGAGTCCGCCGAGCAGGCCCCCGCCGAGGTCGTCGTCGAAGGTGAGGCTGTAGCCGGCGATCAGCCAGGTCACCGTCACCAGGGGGATCGAAACGAAACTCATCATGATCATGTTGAGCACGCCGGTGGACCGCACCATGCCGCCGTAGAACAGGGCGAGACCCGGGGTCATCAGCAGGACGAGGGCTGTGCTCGCCAGCAGCCATGCGGTGGCGCCGGCGTCGATTGTCGGGGGCACGAGCGAATCTCCTCACGGTCACTGAATCTCAGTGCACCGGAATTCGACGATCCGGCCGTGGCGTTTCCTCCGCGGGACGGTGGTGTTGCGAACGCGTTACGGAATGCTCATGACCCCGTTCGGGTGTCTGTTATGCCTCGTCCGACGGTTTCGAGTCCGGACCCTCGGCGAGGAGCAGGTAGAGCGCCCGTCGCGCGTCGGCGAGGATGTCGCGGGCCGCGGCGATCTGTGCGTCGGTGCCGGTGGTCGCGACCGTGCGTGCGGCGTGATGGACCTCGGCCAGCGCGCTCCGCAGATCCGGTGTGTCCGCCGATGCCGCGAATCCCGCGAAGGGGTCGGCCACCGCGGAGGCCGGGTCTTCGAGGTAGCGGCGTCCGGCATCGGTGAGCGAGGCGAGCTTGCGGCCGCCGTCGACCTCGACGTGGACGAGACCTTCGTCCTCGAGCTGGGAGATGGTCGGGTAGATCGCACCCGGGCTGGGACGCCAGGTCCCGCCGGTGCGTTCGGCGATGGCCTGCATGAGCTGGTAGCCGTGCATGGGCTGCTCGGCCAGCAGGATCAGGGTCGCGG
>NZ_JBMBTE010000028.1:0-51429 GCF_048897285.1 Rhodococcus sp. O3 | reverse complement strand
GTGTGCTTTCCCCCTCGGAAATGTCCGGTTCGGGCCGGAGGCCGTAATCGTGCGGCAGCCTATTGGACGCGGCGCCGCCGGTACCCGCGGGGCCCGCAGGTGCCGGCGGCGCCGGAAACGACAGCCCGATCTGGCCGGTCAGGCCAGGTCGGAGTAGTCCGCGTCCGAGGACGCACCGGAATCGAACGCGCTGGTGTCGATGTAGTCGTCGGCGATGCCGTCGCCGTCGTAGTCGACGGCACCGGTGCCGAGGTCCACGGTCGCATCGATTCCGCCGTCGCCGTCGAGATCGAAGATCGCCTCGTCGAAGGTGCCGTCGCCGTCGCCGTCGATCGCGGCGGCGTCGATGACGCCGTCGCCGTCGGTGTCCGCGGTGATCACGTCGACGGTGCCGTCACCGTCGAGGTCGATGACCTCCGCGTCGGCGACCCCGTCTCCGTCGGTGTCGAGGACCTGCACGCTGCTGCCGTCCTCGTTGACCACCTCGTCGAGGACAACCGGTCCGGCCGAACCCGCCGAGGAGCCGCCGCCCGGACCCGCGGTGCTCTCACCGGCACCGAGAGCGTCGGTCGAGGTGGAGCCCGTGCTGACCGCGTTGCTGTTCGAGGCGGAGGCCGACGACGCGCTGTCGGAGGAATCGGAGGCGGACGAGTTGCTGCCGTAGGACGAATCCGAGCCCGAGGCCGCCGAGGAACCGTAGGACGAGTCCGAGTCGGACGAGCCGGAGGTCTCGTACCGCTCGTAGCGCTCGTAGGACTCGTAGCTGGTCGAGCCTTCCTGAGCCGCCGAGGACGAGCCGTAGGACGAGTCGTTGTCGTAGGACGAGTTGTTGCCGTACGAGGAATCCGAGCTGGTGCCGGCGGTGGACTGCGAGTCCTGGCGGTTCGCGTTGCTCGAGCTGCTGCTGTCGGAGAAGGATCCGCGGTTTGCCATGTCGGTGCTGCCTTTCGCTCGTCGGGTGTCGGGGATAGGAGCAGCCGGCGGGACGGAAAGTTCCGGGCGGTTCACCGAAAATTTCCCGCGGCGTGGACCACACGATGAAACCCCAGGTCAGCGCAGGAAATCCGGCCGGAACTGTGTCGCAACTCACAGAATTCGGGCCGATCGGGCGCGAGATCCGCGCAATCCGCGCACCTGGCCCCGCACAAGACGCGAACCGTCCAGTAAGTTACACCCGGAAAGTTACGGAGGGGGCCGTCATGAGTGAAGCGGAATTGATCGAGCGGAGCCGGGCAGGGGACCAGGCTGCCTTCGCCGAACTCGTCGCACGGTCACGCGACCAGACCTGGGCGGTGTGCCTGCAGATCACCGGTCACCGGCACGATGCCGAGGACGCCCTGCAGGACACCCTGACCGCGGCATGGCAGAACCTCGCGTCGTTCCGGGGCACCGCCCGTTTCGGAACGTGGCTGTACCGCATCGCCACCAACGCATCGCTGGCGATCGTGCGCAAACGCCGCGAAACCCCCGAGGACGAGATCGACAACGGCGAGCACACGGGACGATCCGTCGCCGACAGCATCGCCGATACGGACATGGTCCGGCAGGCGCTGGCAGCGCTGCCCGAGCAGTTCCGCGTCGCCATCGTGCTGCGCGAGTACGCCGACATGAGCTACGCGGAGATCGCGGAGCATCAGGGCATCCCGGTCCAGACCGTCAAGAGCCGGATCAACCGGGCGCGGGCGCAACTCGTCGAGAAGCTGGCGCCGTCGATGCTCGACGCGGACGCACTCGAGCCCTGAGCCGCTGCCCGGCAGTCGCCCGGCGCATCGACTCCGACGACGCGCGCGGCGGCGCCGGGTTCGGCAGGTGCACGCCGCCCGGGCTCGGCGCGCGCTAACGTCGTCGGTGTACGTGCACCTGCACACACGGGCGAGTCGGGAATCGGAGGACGTGGTGACGATGACGAACGACCGGGAGCCGTCGCTGTGGGACCTCCTCGGCCTCGATCCGCAGGCCACCGTCTCCCCGCTGCCCGACGACGCTTGGGATCGAGCCGTGCGGATCGCGACCGACCCGGACACCCCGCCCGTCGGCGCCGATCTGATCCCGGCCGACGATCCCGACGATCTCGACGTCGATCCGGTGGTCGACATCGACCTCGGCGCCGACGAGGATGTGCCCGACCTGCAGGGAGACCACGAATCGGCCTTCGACTCCCCTGCGTTCGACGACGCTGCGTTCGACGACGCCGACGAGCCCTACGCCCACCCCGAGCCGGGCCACCCCGGCGACCCGGACCTCGCCTGAGCGCCGGGTCGCCCGTTCACACCGTCAGGTCCAGGACCGGACGATCGACGTGTAGGCCTGGGTGAGCGACACCAGCGCCGCGTCCTCCGCCGCCGATCGGGTGCTCAGGCTCTGCGTCTGCACCGACACGAGGCGTTCCTGCGCGATCGCACACAGCTGCTCCGGCGGGGCCGACGGATCGGCCCCGAGTGCCTCGGCGACGGTGGCGCCGCGCAGCAGCTGCGTCAGCTCCGTCACCGCGGGCGCGGACGGATCGGTCTCCAGCAGGGACCGCAACGACCGCAGCAGACCCACCTGGACCAGCGCCGGATCGGACTTCAGCTCGGAGACGATCTGCCGGATACCGTCCCGGGCCGGATGGGTGTACGCCAGCGCGTCGAGTTCGGCGACGATCCGCCCGGCACGGTGCAGGACCGCGAAACGCCGCAGGGACCGGTCGAGCACGGCGCGCAGCGGATCGATGCCGGAGGCCGAGGTCAGCCACTGGTTGACCTGATGGGCGCCGCCGCGCGCCGGACCGCGGCCGTGCACGAGCCCGTACTCCCCGACCATGTCGATGAGCCGGAACACGCGGTCCCGGGGTACGGGAAGCGCACCGTCGCCGACGTCGAGCAGATCGAACAGCTCCAGCGGCGCGAACGGAGCCAGGGCGGCCAGGTCCCGGGCGTCGTTCTCGGTGAACGCACCGGTGTGCGAGGTCTGGGCGAGCAGGCCGGCCACCGGAACCACCGCGCCGACCACGTCCGCGAGTCGTCGGGACAACACCCCGGCGTGCTCGACGGCATGCCCGATCGGGTCGCGGCGGCCGAGCACACCACGACCGAAGCCGTCGGCGCGGGACAGCACCCCGAGCGTGTTCAACGGGGTGAATCCGAGCCGCTGCAGGAACGAGATCTCGTCGGCGCGGGGCATCGAATCGAACAGGAACACTGCCGCGTCGGCGTCGACGGACGCCGAGCGGGTCTGTTCGAAGCCGTCGATGAGGGCGCGTTCGGTCGCCGCGGCGTTCGCGACGGTCAGCGTCGCCAGGCCCGGGGTGTCGACGAGCGTGATCCGCGTCAGCGCCTGCGACGGCAGGTGCCGGTGCACGTACGCGACCTCGGTCTCGGGCACGCCGAGGTCGGCGGTCGCGCCGAAGGTCAACGGCACCGCGCGGCGGGAACCGTCGAGCTTCACGACCTCCGCCCGGGAGGGCGCACCGTTCTCGTACACGGTGACGACGCTGGTGGCCTCGAGCGCCGCGGTCTCGGCGACCGGAGCCCCGATCAACGCGTTGACCAGCGTGGACTTGCCGGCCTTGAGCCGGCCCACGACGACGATGCGCGGCGGCGACCACAGGATCCCGCCGATCCGGTTGGCGTGTCCGACGAGATCGCCGCCGAACTGCGCGAGCCGGTGCAGCGCGGCGTCGATGCGGTGGTGGATCGGGTCGGTGGCGTCGGTGACCGGCGCGTTCATGCCGGGACCGCCGTGGTCGCCGGGGCACCGAGCGCAGCCTCGATGGGCGTGATCTTCCCGCGGGTGATACGCAGGTTCTTCTCCAGCCGGGTGACGTTCGCCTCGCGCGCGGCGGCGTCGGCCTGCGCGGACCGCTTCGCCTCCTCGATCTGCTTCTGCAGCACGGTGATGCGCTCCTGGAGGTTGCGGCGACGGCCGAGCACGATCTCCGGGCGGGTCGTGGCGAGCGTCGCGTCGAGCATGCGGGTCGTGGCGGTCCGGGCGGTCGCGATCGTCTCCCGCAGCCAGGTGAGCAGGTTCGTCTTGCCGGCCCGCATCGCGCGGAATCCGAGGTTGACGGCCACCCACACCACACCGGCGACCGCCCCGACGCCGATCACCGCGCCGAGCATGGTGGTGCCGATCATGCCCATCGACAGGACGCTCGGATCGAGCAGACCCTGTCGTTTCGAGGTGACCTCGTTGGTGACGAGCGGGTCGGTGCGCATCGACGCGACCGCGATCTCGCGGATGCGTTCCCACTCCTCGGTGCTGTCGAACAGTTCGGTGGTGATCCGCTCGAGGTCGGCGAGGAACCCTTCGGCGGTCATGGCCATCGCCTCGAGCAGGTCGGTCTGGATGCGGGCGGTGAACACCTGCGGCGACTTGCGCAGCACCTCCATCGACGACTTGTTGATGCGAGTGGTCCAGTCCTCGCGGACCCTGGTGAGGTGTTCGTCGAGGCGGGTCGCGGCCTGTTGCCGGGCCAGCGTGAGATCGCGCTGCAGGTGTTGCTCCCAGTGCTGCGCCTCGTCCTTGAGGTTGCGGAGCCGTTCCAGTTCGGCGCTCAGGTCCGGGATCGCGGCCTCCCCGGCCTTGACGACGGCGAGCTCGTCCTCGATGGTGCGTTCGACCTCCCGCAGTCCTTCGAGGCAGATGCGCAGGGCGTCGGTCGCGGGTGACTGTTCCGCGGCAGTGAGGCTCTTCTCGATGGCCGACCACAGCGCGGGAATCCCGGAGAACGTCACCGCGCGGTCGCGCAGTGCGTCGGGGAGTCCGGCGTCCTGCGCGGCGAGCGCGCGGACGCTCGAGACGGGCACGACCGGGATGTCGCGGCCGACGTGCTTCGCGATCGAGCGCCGGTTCTCGGCGACGATGTCCGCCCAGCGAGTGGTGGCCTTGTCCGTCTTGGTGACGGCGACCACGACGTTCTCGACGCCGGCGGCGCTCTCGCGCAGAAACTGCATCTCCGGTTCCGTGATGGGGGTCGAGGCGTCGCACACCATCACGAGCACGGCGGCCTGGTCGGCGGACTGGCGAGCCAGTCCCGCATGCCGGGGGTCGAGGCCACCGACGCCGGGCGTGTCGACGATGGTGGCGGTCTCGAGCCGCCGCGACGCGACGGGCACCACCGCGGCGACCGGCAGCGCCTCGACCGCCGGATCGGTGACGTACCGCCCGCCGGTGGTCGTCCAGTCGGCGAGTTCGGCGTGCGGGATCCGGCGGTTGCCGTCCGGGAACACCAGTTCCGCTGTGCCCTCCGGGTTCTCGGCGTCGGCCGGCACGAACCGGATGGACACGGCGGTGGCGTTCTCCACGTCGTCCACCGTGATGCCGTCACGGCCGATCAACGCGTTGACCAGCATGCTCTTTCCCCGTTTGATCTCGCCGACCACGACGACCGATCGCGTACGCCCTTCGCCCGACAACTTGCGTTCGGCACGGTCGGCGAGTGCGTTGCGGCCGTACGCCCGCAGCACCTTGCCGGCGCCGGTCACAAGGTCGGCCACCCCCAATTCAGCAGACACGGATCAAGACCCTACCGAGTCCCGCGGTTTCGGCAGTGGTGCGTGCCCGTGGAAAGCTGGGACCATGCGGATGGAGCGACTGGGCGACGGAGGAAGCCCCGCACAAGTGCTCCGGGCGCTCGGCGTTCGCGCCCGCGACCTCGGAATCGCCCCACCCGCCGCGCTGACCGGCACGTGGTTCGGCGCCGCCGCCGTGATCGCCCCCAGCCTGGCCACCTCCCCCGCCCCGGTCCGGGGCACCTTCACCCGGACGACCGGTCGGATCACCGACGAGGACCGGCCGTTGATCGGGGGCGGATGGATCGGTTATCTCGCGTATCCGGACCGGGTCCCGACGACCCCGGCACTGCCGGTCGCGGCGGGCGGGTGGACCGACGTCGTGCTGCGACTCGACGACACCGGCTGCTGGTGGTACGAGACGCTGACGGACGAGCCGTGCCCACCGGATCTGGCTGCCGCCGTGCACGACCCGGATCCCGCGGTGCCGGACTGGCGGATCGACTGGACCCCACCGGACCGGGCGACGCACCGGCACGGCGTCGAACAGTGCCTCGACGCGATCCGGGCCGGGGAGGTGTACCAGGCGTGCGTGTGCACCCGCTTCACCGGCACCTGGTCCGGGGACCCGCTCGCGTTCTTCGCCGACGCGGTCGAGACCACCCGCCCGAACCGGGCCGCCTACCTGCAGGGACCCTGGGGCGCGGTGGCGTCCCTGTCACCCGAACTGTTCCTGGCCTGCCACCGCGACCGCGTCGAGTCCTCCCCCATCAAGGGCACGCTCCCGTTGCACCGCGACCCCGCCGACCTGCGAGCCTCCGTCAAGGACGTCGCCGAGAACGTGATGATCGTCGATCTGGTGCGCAACGACCTCGGCCGGGTCGCCGAGACCGGCACCGTCACCGTCACCGATCTGCTCGGCGTGCATCCGGCGCCCGGCGTGTGGCATCTGGTGTCGACGGTCGCCGCGACTCTCGGGCCGGACGTCACCGCCGACGCGCTGCTCGACGCCGCGTTCCCGCCCGCGTCGGTCACCGGGTGCCCCAAACTCCGGGCGCGCGACCTGCTGCAGGACTGGGAAGAGTTGCCCCGCGGCGTGTACTGCGGCACCGTCGGCATGGCGAGTCCCGTCGCCGGGCTCGAACTGAACGTCGCCATCCGCACCGTCGAATTCGCCGGGAACGAGTGCGCACTCGGCGTCGGGGGCGGCATCACCATCGATTCCGATCCGGACGCCGAATGGCAGGAATGCCTCGACAAGGCCGCGAGCATCCTGCAGCTCAGTCCCCGCACACGTCCAGTCCCCCGGGCAGCTCGAACTGCAGGAGCACCGCGCTGATCTCTCCGGTGGTCGACGAACAGATGCGCTCTGTGATCTCCTCCGGGTCGAGACCCCACGTCCGGATCACGCCGTCGCCACCCGCCGCGGCGACCGTGCCGTTCGGCAGGAACCGCACCTGCCAGCGGCCGACGCCGGTGTCGGTGATCGGTCCGCCCATCGCGTGCATCGCCTGCGGGGACGCCACGTCCCACAACCGGACGGTGCCGTCGTCGCTGCCGCTGGCCACCACGCCACCGCCGGGCGCCACCGACACCGAATAGACCGTCCCGGTGTGTCCCCGCAGCGGCGTGCTCCGCGCGGTGAATCCGCCGTCGTCGCCGCGATCCCAGACGATCACCGTGTGGTCGTCGCCGCCGGTCGCCAGCACCGAACCGTCCGCACCGAACGACAAGCCGTTGACACCGGCCGTGTGCCCACCGGTCACCGGCACCGCGACCGGCCGGTCCGGGTCCGCGATGTCCCACGCGTAGATCTCTCCGTCCGCGCTCGCGACGACGAGGCTGCGGCCGTCCGGGCTCACGGTGGCGCTGCGCACCAGGTTCGTGGGACCGGTCAACGGTGCGCCGCGCGGCACCGGACGCACCGGATCGGTCACATTCCACAGGGTCACCGACTGGTCGTCCGCGCCGGTCACCAGCGTCCTGCCGTCCGGGGTGAACGCCAACTCCGAGGTGAACCGGGTGCCGAGCCGGAGGGGTTCACCGAGCGGGCGCGGGTGTTCCGGGTCGGCCACGTCCCACAGGCGGACACTGCCACCGGAGGTGGGGGCGGTCGCCAGGATCGTCCCGGCCGGCGACAACGCGACGACGTTCGCGCCGCCGAGCGGACGCGGCAGGTCGATCGCCGTGACCTGGCTCCAGCGGCCGCCGTCGTCGATGCGCCACAGGTTCACCACCGAGTCGTAACCTCCGGTCGCGGCGAGCCTGCCGGACCGGTCGACGGACGGCAGGGTCAGGGCGGCATCGGCGACACCGACGCGTTCGCGCGGCAACGTCCACATCCGGATCTTGGAATCCTGCCCGCCGGTGACGACGGTCCGGCCGTCGGGTGTCACGGTCAACACGGGCAGTCCGCCGCCGTTGCCGGTCAGTCCCGGTTTCAGTTCGTCGACGATCCCGGCGACCGGGTCGACGGACCACAGCTTCGCGGTGCCGTCCCACGACGCGGACGCGACCGTGCGCCCGTCGGGCAGGAACGTCACCCTCCACACGCCCCCGCTGTGCGCGTCGGTTGGGGCGCCCAGCGGTCTCGGTGCCGCGACGACGGTGGTGTCGAACAGGTGGAGCATGCCGTCGTCGCTGCTCACGACGAGTCTCGTGCCGGTGGGGTCGAAGTCCGCCGAGTGCGCGACGTCGCCGAACCCGGTGAGCGGCGCTCCGATCAGAGTGGGGTCGGTCGGGTCGCTGACGTCCCACAGCCGCACGCTGCGGTCGTCGCTGGTGGTGGCGAGGACCGAGCCGTCGGTCCGGAAGACCGCGGTGCGCACGGCGCCCTCGTGGGCGTTCAGCACGGTCACCGGGAAATCCGGGGTTGTCGTGTCGATGAGCGCGACGGTGCCGTCGTCGTACGGCACCGCCACCAGCCGGCCGGTCGGGGAATACCGCACGTTGTGCACGGCGATTCCCTCGGTGACGTGGTGTTCGAGCAGCAGGACCGGATGGGCGCGGTCGGTGACATCCCAGATCCAGACGCTGCCGTCGCCACCTCCGGCGGCGAGGCGCCGACCGTCGGGACTGAACGACACCGACGCCATGTAGTCGGGCAGCGCGGTCAGCGGTTCCCCGATCGGTTTCGGGTCGGCGCGGTCGGACAGGTCCCACAACCGGACGGCGCCGTCGTCGCTGGCCGACGCGAGGGTGGCTCCGTCCGGTGAGACCGCCACCCCGTATACGGGTCCGGTGTGCCCGTCCAGGGTCCGCGCGAGCGGAGTCCCCTGGGTGGCGACGAGCCGGGAGTAGGCGATATCGCTGTCGGGCTGCAGCTGGGCCGCAACCAGCGACAGGTCCGCCGACGTCGTCGGATCGTCGTCGCGCATGGCGTCGGCGAGCGCGATGATCTGCTGGAACTCGGCGGCGCTGCGTTCCTCTTCGGCGCGGTTCTTCGCGGTCCACGCCAGCGTGCCCGTCACGAACGAGACGATCGTCGAGATCGCGAGGCCGGCGAGAACCATCCGCCGCCACCGCGCGGCCCGTTCGATCTCCCGCCGGGACGCGGCGAGGAAATCGACGGCGGTGGGACTCAACGCCGAGCCCACCTCTCCTCGTCCGCTGCCGACCCGGGTCAGCCGTGCGTCCTGTTCGCGGACCAGATCCATGCGTCCGCGCTGGTAGAGCATGCTCTTGTTGCGGCCGGTCGCCACCCAGTTCGCGGCGTCCGCCTCGAGCTGCTGACGAAGCGCCGCCGACGAGCGGTCCTCCTGAATCCAGGACTTCAGACGCGGCCACGCCTCGATCACGGCGTCGTGGATCAGCTCGGCATGTCCCGCATCGACGACGACCACGCGGGCGGACACGAAATGGTCGAGGACACGTGTCGCAGTGGCGCGGTCGCCGAGCGCGAGCAGCTGGGTGAGCGGGCGGGCGATCTTCACGTCGGTGCCGGTGTTGGTGACGTACACCAGGTGCACCAGCATCTCCCGGGCCAGCTGCCGGCCTCGATCGTCGAGTTCCTCCCAGGCTCGTTCGGCGCTCGCGGCGATCGAACCGCGCACCCCTCCGGTGGCGCGGTATCCGGCGACGGTGAGGTTCCCGCCCCGGCGGCGATCCCACATGGTGTCGAGCAGGTGCGACAACAACGGCAGCTCCGTGCCGCTGAGCTCACCCCCGGTGAGCACTCCGAGGTCGTTGAGGATGAGATCGGCCAGACCGGATTCGAGTTTGACGCCGACGAGCTTGGCCGGTTCGGTGATCACTTCCTCGAGGTTTTCGCGGCGCATCGGTCGCACCGTCTTGGTGCGGCGTTCGAGCGCGCGGGCCAGAACGGGATAGGACACCGCCTGCTCGTAGAAGTCCGAGCGCATCGTCGCGACGACGGTCGCCGGGGCGTCCTCGTGGTCGACGGTGGTCGAGGCCCGTTCGAGGACCCCGAGAAACTGGGAGCGTTCGTCGCGGTCGTCACACTGGGTGAACAGTTCCTCGATCTGGTCGACGACGATCAGCAGCGACGAACACCCCATCCGGGCGGCCGCCGCACGGATCGCCTGCTGGACGGCGACGGCGTCGGCGCGCTGTGCGGCGGGGTCGGCGAGTTCGGGGATCGCCTCGGCGAGACGGTCGAGCGGGTGCCGCCCCGGGGTGAGCACGACGGGCCGCTGGTCGCCGTCCCCGCACAGTTCCGGGATCAGCCCCGCCTGCACGAGCGACGACTTGCCGACGCCGGAAGCCCCGGTCACGACCACCGGTCCGTGCCCGTGCGCCGCGACGGTGATGTCGGCGGTTGTGCGCACGCTCTCGGCGCGGCCGAAGAACAGCCACGCATCCTTCTCCCGGTACGCGGACAGCCCCCGGTACGGGCGCACTCCGGCCTGGGGCACCGGCGCAGCCTCGGGTGGTTCGGCCGTCCGGCCCGGTCCCGACGACGATCCGCGGGCACGGTCCCACCAGCTCTGCCACTGCTTCAGCGAGTACAGACCCGGGGTGGGCGGTTCGGGGTTCAGGGCGCGGGCCGCCCGGACGAGTGCGACGAGCACGGGACGCACGGTCTCGAAGCTGGCGGGCAGACGCTTCCCGGAACGCCAGTCGCTGAGCCGCTGCACGGACACCGTGCGGTCGCTGCCCATGGCACGGGCGAGGGTCGCGGATTCCGTTTCGACCTTCTTCAGGGGCGGCCGGCCCGCGGCGGCGAAGAGCATGCGCAACTGGTCCGCGAAGAACTGCCGAGGGTCGGGTTCCGCGCGGCCGTCGTCCTCTGCCATCCGCTTCCGCACCTTCCGGTTCGTCGGAGATTGCCCTGGGATTCGAGGAAAACTCCGCTGCGGAAAATTTCCTCACCTACTGTGACCTGGGATGATATCCGTTCCGCAGGGTCCGGTAGTTGGTCGGGTCGCTTTTCGGCGGAAGAGTCGTCACCGAAGCGAGAACAGTCTCGCTACCAGCGTGGCCCCACGCCGGTGGGAATTGAAGTTCGAGGGGTAGTTCCTGTCGGCGTGGGGAAGCGGTGGCTCGGGTCCTGAGGGTGACCATGATCAGAATCGTCGACCGGATTTCCGGCTGGGTGCCCCCGTCGTTCGTCGTAGCAGGTACGGTCGCTGCGTCGGTGGTGCTGATACTCGCGCTCGCCTAGGTGCGCAAGACTGCGCCACCCCGCCCGTTGCCGGGCGGGGTGCACACGAGGGTTTCGGACACACGAGGGTCTCGGAGCCGGTTCGGGCTCCTTACCCAGACCCGAGCGTCCGGGTCAGCGCGTCGGTGTCATGCGACGCGAGCGCCCCATGAGGTCGGTACCCATCGCGGCGGTCGCGAGACCCAGCAGGCAGACCACGATGCCGCAGACGACGTTGGACCAGATCATCCCGGTAGTTGTGGTCACTCCGGCGACCACCCACGGGGAGACGATCAACCAGACCCCGAGCAACGGTGCCACGAACGTCATCCCGTGGGTGCGGCCGAGCGCCGAGCCGAACGCGACTGCCAGCAGGGCGACCGCGAGGCCGGTGAACAGGTTGCTCATCGTCAGGTTCATCTCGCCGCTGAAGCCGACGATCCAGGCGGAGCACGCCGCGTAGAGACCGGCGATCATCAGCAGTCCGTCGGCCACCTGCGCCGGGGGCTGTTCGGCCGCCATGTCGTAGCGCGCGCGCAATTCGAGAATGTCCGGGTGGGTGCGCATCGCATCGTGTGCAGATGTCGACATCGTTCTCATCTCCCTGGCCGGCGCACAAGACCACGGCCTTCTGCGCCGAATCGGTCGTTGGACGGGGAAGATTGCTCAGCGATCAGGAGGATCGCGAAAGAAGCAGAACACCCATAGACGCCTCCGGAGTCCGTTGTGTGGTAATTCAATTCCACACCCCGGTGAGCCCGAGCGGAAGGGGTGCGCGGCCCCGCTCGACGATGCGGCGGCGCCGCTCAGTCGCGCGCCGCTTGTTCGGCCGCGGCCTCGTCCTCCAGGTCCTTGCGGAACGCGGCGTACCTGGCCCGATGCTCCGGGCTGCGACGGATCACGGCCCACGCAACCCCCAGCACCGCGAACCAGATCGGAGTCACCAGCAGCGCCTCGAGGGTGTCCGTCTCCTGGGTGAGCGCCCAGACGATGAACGCGAAGAATGCGTAGACGACCCACACCATCGGCACACCGCCGGGCATCTTGAACGTCGACGCCTCGTGCAGGTCCGGACGGCGCTTCCGGTACCGCAGGTAGCTCGCCAGGATGATCGACCACACGAACATGAACAGCAGCGCCGAGATCGTCGTGACGAGCGTGAACGCCTCGATGACCGAGTCACCGGCGAACAGCAGCACGATCGCGGACAGCAGGAACATGCACGAGAACATCAGCGCGTTCGCCGGGACCCGGCGCCGGTTGAGTCTGCCCAGCGCCGCCGGCGCATCGCCCTCCTGCGCGAGCCCGTACACCATCCGCGAGGTCGAGTAGATGCCCGAGTTCGCGGACGACGCCGCCGAGGTGAGCACGACGAAGTTGATGACCGACGCGGCGATACCGAGGCCGGCGAGGGTGAACATCGCCACGAACGGGCTGCGACCGGCCTCGATCTCCCGCCACGGCGTCACCGCCATGATGACGACCAGCGCGGCGACGTAGAACAGCAGCACGCGGATCGGGATCGAGTTGATCGCCTTCGGCAGGTTCTTCTCCGGGTCCTTGGCCTCGGCGGCGGTGGTACCGACCAGCTCGATCCCGACGAACGCGAACACCGCGATCTGGAAACCCGCGACGAATCCCATCGGGCCGGTCGGGAAGAACCCGCCGTCGTTCCACAGGTTGTCGAAACCGGCGGTCGCGCCGTTGGGGGCCGTGAAGCCGCCGATGATCATGACCAGGCCGACCACGATGAGACTGACGATCGCGACGATCTTGATGAGGGCGAACCAGAACTCGGTCTCGCCGAACGCCCGCACGGTCGGCAGGTTCAGCAGCAGCAACGCCAGGATCGCCGCCAGGGCGGGAATCCACAGCGGCACGTCCGACCACCAATAACGCACGTAACCGGAGATCGCGATGATGTCGGCGATGCCGGTGACGATCCAGCAGAACCAGTACGTCCAGCCCGTGAAGAACCCGGCCCACGGCCCCAGCAGGTCGGCCGCGAAGTCCGCGAACGACTTGTAGTGCAGGTTCGACAGCAGCAGCTCGCCCATCGCCCGCATGACGAAGAACAGCATGAACCCGATGATCATGTACACGAAGATCACCGACGGACCGGCCAGGGAGATCGTCTTACCCGACCCCATGAACAGTCCGGTTCCGATGGCACCACCGATCGCGATGAGCTGGATGTGCCGGTTGGACAGCTGACGCGAAAGATGCGGTTCGTCGGTCGTGGACACGGGTTCGGGTGGAGCACTCACTGCGACGAGTCTACGGACGTGGTCATTCCTGCCGTGCGGCGAGTACCGCGTCGTACAGCTCCCGCTTCGAGACACCGGCGGTTGCGGCCTGCCCGCACGCGTCCTTCAGACGCATCCCGCTCGCGACGAGCCGTTCGACCTCCTCGACGAGATCGGCGGGGTCGGCGACCTGCTGCGATGCCCCCTCGAGGACCACGGTGATCTCGCCGCGCGCGCCGTCGACGGCCCAGTCCGCGAGCTCGGCGAGCGTGCCGCGCCGCACCTCCTCGTAGGTCTTGGTCAGCTCCCGGCACACCGCGGCGCGGCGTTCGCCGCCCAGCACCGCGACCGCGTCGGCCAGGCACGCCGCCAGCCGGTGCGGGGCTTCGAAGAACACCACCGCGCGCGGTTCCGTCACGAGCGTCTGCAGCCAGGCGCGGCGCGGGCCGGACTTGCGGGGCGGGAAACCGTCGAAGCAGAACCGTTCGACGGGCAACCCCGACAGCGCGAGCGCCGTGGTCACCGCGGACGGGCCGGGCAGGCATGTGACCGGCAGATCCGCGGCGACGCACGCGGACACCAGCCGGTAGCCGGGGTCGCTCACCGACGGCATGCCCGCGTCGGTGACCAGCAGCACGGTCAGTCCCGATTCGATGTCCGCGATCAGCGCCGGGGCGCGGGTGACTTCCACCTGGTCGTAGAAGCTGA
Source organism: Rhodococcus sp. O3 (assembly GCF_048897285.1). NCBI lineage: Bacteria > Bacillati > Actinomycetota > Actinomycetes > Mycobacteriales > Nocardiaceae > Rhodococcus > Rhodococcus sp. O3. The sequence goes on along the minus strand of NZ_JBMBTE010000028.1, from coordinate 37,381 downwards.
CGACGCGACCGGTGATGGTCACGCCGAGGGCGGCAGCGAGCGACCGGGTGCGGCGGGTGTCCTCGGCGGCGACGACGTCGGCCGTCGCGAGGGCTTCGCGGAGCCGGCTCGAGGCGTCGCCGATGTCGCCCATCGGCGTGGCCGCCAGCACGAGCCGTCCTTGTCCCGGGTTCTCTGCCTGCATGCGTATCAGCCTACGATCGGACCGTGACCGTGACGGACGAGCGCCCTGCCGAGGCCCCGGACCGTCGCCTCCTGAGTCCCGGGCCGCTGGTGCCCCCGGTCGATCCGGGTCCCACCGACCGTGCCCGCGGCTGGGTGGTGACCCTGTTCGTCACCGCGCTCGCCGCGATCACCCGCTTCGCGATGCTCCACTACCCCACCGACGCGAAGACGCCGGTGTTCGACGAGAAGCACTATGTGCCGCAGGGCTGGCAGGTGCTCACCGGCGGCTGGATCGAGGACAACCCCGGCTACGGGCTGGTGGTGCATCCGCCGGTCGGTAAACAGCTCATCGCGCTCGGCGAGGCCCTGTTCGGTTACAACGGGTGGGGCTGGCGGTTCTCGTCGGCGGTCGCCGGCACGATCCTGGTGCTGCTGGTGGTACGCATCGTGCGGCGGCTGACCCGGTCGACGCTGCTCGGCGGCCTCGCCGGGGTGTTGCTCATCGTCGACGGGGTCACGTTCGTCTCGTCCCGGATGGGGATGCTCGACGTCTTCCAGGCGATGTTCGTCGTCGGTGCGTTCGGTTGCCTGATCGTGGACCGCGACGACGTGCGCGCCCGCATGGCGCGGGTGGTCGCGGAGGACCGCATCGGCGTCAGCGCCTGGGGTCCGCGGCTCGGGGTCCGCTGGTGGCGGTTCGGCGCGGGTGTGCTGCTGGGCCTGGCCGTCGGCACCAAGTGGTCCGGGGTCTATTTCATCGCGTTCTTCGGGTTGATGTCGGTGGCGTTCGACGTCGCCGCGCGCCGCGCCTACGGGGTGCGCCGGCCGTGGGTGGGCACCGCGCTGCGCGATATCGGCGCGGCGCTGTACGCGCTGGTGCTGATCCCGCTCGGTGTGTATCTGGCGAGCTATTGGGCGTGGTTCGCCAGCGAAACCGGGGTGGACCGGCACGCGGTGGGCACGAAGATCGGCACCGACGGGCCGTTCTCGTTCGTGCCGGATTCGCTGCGGTCTCTGTGGTACTACAGCGCGAACGTGCTCGAGTTCCACTCCGGATTGACCAACTCGGCGGGCAACCACCATCCGTGGGAGTCGAAGCCGTGGACGTGGCCGATGGGTCTGCGTCCGATGCTGTACTACTTCGCCGAGGGCGACCGCATCCGCGGGTGCGGCGAGGAGCAGTGCGTCAAGGCGGTCATGCTGATCGGCACGCCCGCCTTGTGGTGGGTGTCGCTGGCGATGGTCGCGTGGGGTCTGTGGCAGATCGTGGTGCGGCGCGACTGGCGGTGGGCGGCCGTGCTCACCGGCTACGGCGCGGCGCTGCTGCCCTGGTTCGCGACCCTCGACCGGCAGATGTACTACTTCTATGCCGTGCCGTTGGCGCCGTTCCTGGTGATGGGCGTGGCGCTCGTGCTCGGGGACGTGCTCGGCCCGGCCCGCGCGTCGCGGGAAAGACGCTCGACGGGCCTGCTCGTCGTGTGCCTGTACGTGGGTCTGGTGGTCGCGAACTTCGTGTGGTTGTGGCCGATCCTGACGGCGCTGCCGATCACGGTCGCCGAGTGGCACGACCAGCTGTGGCTGCCGAGCTGGCGCTGACCCGCCCGGTACGGGTCCGTCCGATACCGGTCCGGTCAGTACCAGTCGTCGAACAAGGCCGTGTCCGGTGTGCCGGGCCGGCGATCGTCCTCGGTGTAATGGATGCCCCCGAAGTTCGTGGCGACCCGCCGAGCCACCGCAGGCATGAGCCGGCGCATCGCATCGATCCGCTCCTCCAGGTGGGCCGGGTCGAACGGCGCCGCCGGGATCTCCCCGGTCCCGACCAGCCGGTCCTCGACGACCAGCGCGCGCACGCCCGGCCCGCCGCGCAATCCGTCGACCCAGTGCGCGGCCCCGGTCCGATCGGCGATCCGGTGCAGCAGCGGGATCCACACCCGCACCGCGGGAACGGTGCGGTCGACGATCACGAAGATCACCTGCGAGTCGAGAACCAGCACGAAGTCGCCGTCGGCGTCGATGCTGGCGGGCCGGCCCAGCACGTGTGCGAGCGCGTCGCCGACGCGGCCGCGCAGCTCGTCGTACCACTGCGCACCGTCGACGGTCGGATACGGACCGACCTGCACGAACGCCGGCTCGACGACGTCCCACCGGTCGCGCAGCACGCCCACCACCCAGGAGGCGACGGCGTCGGGGTCGCCGGTCGTCGACGGCGTGTCGGGCGGGCTCTGCGGCGGCGCGGACGGCCCGTACTCCCACGGCGGGGCGAGGATGCGGGCGCAGACCCCGAGGCCGGGGCGGTTCTCGATCCGCACCCCCGCAACCGGGGTCAACGCCGTGTCCGCGCGCAGTTCGAGGGCGTCGCCGCCGGGTAGCTCACCGATGCTGCGTGCCATCTGGTTCCGGAACCTGGCCCAGGCGAGCTCGACCGATTCGTCGAAGTGGCCGATGTCGTTCACGAACATCTCCTCTCGCAGTGAAACCGCGGGCAGCGTCACGCTACTGCGAGGGTCCGACAATCAGGTGGCGGCGCGCGTGCCGTGGAGCCACCGATCTCGGGTACGAGGCATCCCGCTGGCACCGTCCGCGGTGGGACGCACCGCGAGGACCTGATGGACGGTGAGCCGGTTCGGTGCTTCGAACCCGAGGGCGCTCGCCGTCAGGTACAGCAGCCAGGTGCGGGCCCGTTCCTCACCGGCCAGCCGCACCGCGTCGTCCCACGATCCGAGCAGGTTCGACACCCAGGCGCGCAGGGTCAGCGCGTAGTGTTCGCGCAGCGATTCACTGTCGCGCACCTCGAGTCCGGCTCGTTCGAAGGCGTCGATCGTCTTGCTGAGCGGCAGCACCTCGCCGTCCGGGAAGATGTAGTGGTCGATGAACGACGGGGCCCGACCGGGCCTGTCCGGCAACGACCGCACCCGCGCGATCGCGTGGTTGAGCAACCGGCCGCCGGGCCGGAGCAGGGCGCGCAGCTCCGCCGCGTACAGCGGCAGATTCACCAGCCCCACGTGCTCGGACATGCCGACGCTCGCGATCGCGTCGAAGGGACCGTCCTGAATGTCGCGGTAATCCTGCAACCGGATCTCGATCCGGTCGGACAATCCGGCCTCCGCGACCCGTTTCCTCGCCAGGTCGCGCTGTTCGCGGCTGAGCGTCACCCCGACCACGTCGACCCCGTAGTCGCGGGCGGCGTGCATTGCCAGCGAACCCCAGCCGCAGCCGACGTCGAGCAGACGCATCCCCGGTGCGAGTCCCAGCTTGCGGCACACCAGGTCGCACTTGTCGCGCTGTGCGGTGTCCAGCCGGGCGTCGTCGTCCACCCAGTAGCCGCACGAATAGACCATGGTCGAGCCGAGGAACAACCGGTAGAAGTCGTTGCCGACGTCGTAGTGGTGCGACACGACGACCGAGTCGCGGTCCCGGCTGTGCCGGATCCCCCGGCGGCGGCGGATCTCGACGGCGGGTGGTCGCGGCGGCGGTCCGACGGCGCCGAGCCGCACGAGGGTGGCGGCGGCATGCGCGAGGGTGCGGGGGCGCAGGCCGGCGAGCCGATGATCCCCGATCCGGTCGACCACTTCCGGGATGCCGAGCAGGGGGAACAGATCGTCGACGTCGAGATCACCGGAGATGTAGGCGCGGGTGAGGCCGAGTTCGTTGGGTGCCCACAGCATGCGGCGCAGGGCGCGGCGGCGGTTCACGACGACGCGCGCGGCCGCGTCGGGCGGGCCGGCCTCGGACCCGTCCCAGCAGCGGACACGGACGGGAAGGTCGACACCGATCAGGGCTTCGAAGGCCGACAAGAGCCGGGATGCAGCCGACTTCATGATCATCACTGTCGCGCACCGGTCGCGGCGGTGCACGCTGAACGATCAACCTTTCTCGACCGACTCCGGCGGCGCGGCCAGGATCCCGACGGTCCGGCCCCGCTCGACCATGTCGACGATCGCGAATCCCGCCTCCGACAGCAGGGCGCTGATCCGCATCGAGATCGGTCCGGTCGCGGTGCCGGGCGGGGGTTCGTCGAACACCCACAGTTCGCCCCCGGGGCGCAGCAGCGCGGCCGCCGCGGCGGGCACGGCCGGGTCGCCGGAACGGAAAGCCGGCACATCGATCGCGAAGATCAGATCGAACGGACCGCCGTCGACGTCCGGGAAGCGGGCCACCCGCAACTCGACACCGTGCCCCGCCTGGTTCCGGCGACGAGCGCGGTCGATCTGCGTCGCCGAACGGTCCACCCCGAGGATGGTGCCGTGGGGGCCGATGCGCTCGCGCACCAGTGACACGGCCACTCCTCCCCCGCATCCGATCTCGAGCACCCGCATGCCGGGACGCGGGGCCATCGCCTCGACCGCGAACGCGATGCGGTCCGGGACGCCGGTCATCCGGTGCGCCGCAGCGTCGTCCGTGGCCCGCCGAGGAGCGGATCCCGCGACAGGTCGCGGTAGAGGGAGATGCACAACCCGACCATGACGACCACGAACGGTGCCGCGGCGAGGATCGTCATGGTCTGGAGAGCACCGAGTGCTTCCGACCCGCCGGTCCACAGCAGGAGCGCGGCCACCCCGCCGGTGAGCGCGCCCCAGAACACGACGATCCATCGGCCGGGCGAGAGCGTCCCGCGTTGAGTGAGGGTGCCCATCACCATCGACGCGGCATCGGCACCCGAGACGAAGAAGATCGCGACCAGCAGCATCACGACGAACGTCGACACCCCGACCAGCGGCAGGTTGCCGAGCATCCCGAACAGCTGTCCCTCGAGGCTGCCGACGCCGGCGATGTCGTGGCCGTCCTGCTCCTGGCCGATGGCCGCCCCGCCGAACACCGCGAACCACAACAGGCTCACGATGCTGGGCACGATGATGACACCGACGACGAACTGGCGGACGGTCCGGCCCCGGCTGATGCGGGCCAGGAACATGCCGACGAACGGCGTCCACGAGATCCACCACGCCCAGTAGAAGATCGTCCACGACGAAAGCCACTCGCCCGCTTCGGCGCTCGACGCGGCGGTGCGGGCGGACATGCGGGCCAGGTCCGAGGCGTAGGCGCCGAGGGTCGTCGGGATCAGGTTGAGGATCAGCACCGTCGGCCCCAGCACGAACACGAACAGCGCGAGGGTCAGCGCCAGCACCATGTTGATGTTCGACAGCCACTGGATGCCTTTGGCGACGCCGGACACCGCCGATGCGATGAACGCGAGCGTCAGGATCGCGACGATCGTGACGAGCAGCAGGACGCCGGTCTCCTCCATCCACCCCGTGACCTCGAATCCGGAACCGATCTGCAGAGCTCCGAGCCCGAGCGAGGCGGCGGTGCCGAACAGCGTCGCGTACAGCGCGAGAATGTCGATGACCTTGCCGAGCGGGCCCTCCGCGCGACGGCCGAGCAGCGGCACGAACGCCGAGCTGATCAGCTGCTTCCGGCCTTTGCGGTAGGTGCCGTACGCGATCGACAGACCCACCACCGCGTAGATCGACCACGGGTGCAGGCTCCAGTGGAACATGGTCGTGGCCATCGCCGGTCCGGCCCCACCTGCGCTGCGGGGCGGCGGCGTCACGAAGTGAGAGAGCGGTTCGGCGACCCCGTAGAACATCAGGCCGATGCCCATCCCGGCGCTGAACATCATCGCGATCCAGCTCACCGTGCGGAACTCGGGCTTCTCGCCGTCCTTGCCGAGCGGGATCGTCCCGTACCTGCTCATCGCGAGCCACAGCGCAAAGATCACGAATCCGCTGGCGGTGAGGACGAACAACCAGCCGAGATCCACGACGAGCAGGTCCAGTACCCGGCCGGTCACCGTGTTCAGGTTCTCGGGGGCGATCAGGCCCCACACCACGATCGCGACGACCAGGGCCGCGGCGACACCGAACACGATGCGGTCCGTCGACGGCCGCCGGTCCCGGTCCGCCGCAGGGGACGCCGGACCGGGTGGGCCGGCGCCGGGTGGTGTCTGCGGCCGGGGCGTCCCGGGCGCAGCAGTCGAACGGGTTCGATCCGCAGGCACGGCCATGGATCAACGCTCGCCCTCAACGGGGTGCGGCGCAAGCACCTGCGGCCAGGAAACGCCCTACCGAACCGGTCCTTTCGGACTTGGGGAACAAATCGGGCAGTCGGGAGGTGTCAGGCTCCACGGACCGCGGCGACTACGTACTCGAGGATCTCGTCGTCCGACATGCCGAGGGCGCGCAACTCCGCGACGTAGGCGGTGGTCGCTCGCTGGGCGAGGGTGAGCGTCGGATCACCCGACGCGGCAGTGGCGACGAACGTGCCCGCGCGCCCTCGTGTCTCGAGGACCCCGGCCTGTTCGAGTTCCCGGTAGGTCTTCGCGACGGTGTTCGGCGCGATACTGAGATGCTCGGCGAGACCGCGCACGGTCGGGAGTTTGGTACCGGCGATCAGTTCGTCGCGGCGGACCAGTTCGACGATGCGACGGCGCAACTGTTCGAACGGTGGGGTTGGAGAGCTCTGGTCGATGGCGATGTCGAGCACGCGAGCAGGGTACCAGCGCACAACGCACCGGCCCCGGGCATTGCTGCCCGGGGCCGGTGGGAAGTGCGTATGGAGTGTGACCGATCAGACACGCGCCTTGTCGAGATCGTCGTCGTCCGAACCCTTCGCGTACGTGCCCTTCTCGAGCAGGTCGCGGATCTGGATGAGCAGGTCCGTCTCGCTCAGCGGCTTGTCCTCGGACTCCTTCGGAGGAGCGAAACGGTTCTTCGCGGCGTTGACCGGGACGATGAGCACGAAGTACACGACCGCGGCGATGATCACGAAGTTGATCACCGCGGTGACGACCGCACCGATGTTGATGAAAGTCTCAGGGCTGGAAGTAATCTGGAATCCCCAGCCGTACTCGTTGGCACCGCCGACCGCCGAGACGAGCGGGTTGACGATGTTGTTGGTGAACGCGGTGACGATCGCGGTGAACGCGGCACCGACAACGACGGCGACCGCCAGTTCCACCACGTTCCCACGCAGCAGGAAATCCCTGAACCCCTTGAGCATGTACCCGGCTCCTCCCAATCGGCATTACGCATGTATTGACGGCGGGAAATCGTAGGGGGCGGGCGGGCAACCTTCAAACGGGACATATCCCGGTCGGCGGCGGACACGGCGGCATTGCGGGGACGCCCGATGCGGCGCACGGCACAATAACGGCCATGGCCAAGACCGCGACGATCTACCACAACCCGCGCTGCAGCACGTCCCGCAACACCTTGAAGGTCCTCCAGGAGGCCGGCCTCGAGCCGACCATCGTCAAGTACCTCGAGACCCCGCCGTCCCGCGACGGTCTGCGCAAGCTGCTCGACGATGCGGGCCTGAAGCCCAGCGAGGCGATCCGCCGGAAGGAAGCGCTGTTCACCGAACTGAACCTCGCCGACGCGTCCGAGGACGAACTGATCGATGCGATGGTCGACAACCCGATCCTCATCGAGCGGCCGATCGTCGTCACGGACAAGGGCACCGTCCTCGCGCGACCGGTCGACAAGGTTCGCGAGATCCTCTGACGGCACGCGCCCACGTCTCCGGGCCGGAGACGTGGGCGTTCCGCTGGGCTGCGTGTGGTTCTACTCGGACTGCGCGCGCCGGCCCGCCCGGCTGCCCCGGTACGCGGCACGGCGCGCCGCAGCGATCCACTGCGGCCACATGTCCACCCCGGCCGGGCAGTTGAGCACCGGATCGAACGCGGGTCGTTCACCGTCACCCGGCAGTGTCTCCACGACGAGCCGCCCGGCAGGTGTCACGTCGCCTCCCGCGGATTTCAGTGACAAGCCGAAGCGCAACGTGCCGCTGTCGGCGAGTGCGCCCGCATCCGCCGACGCCGGGAGCCCGGCCTCCGGTTCCGCCACCACCCATCGCAGATCCCGGTGCTCACGCGTGCGGAACGCGGTGACACTGCTGTAGTGCGCGCCCGACCAGCTCCGCGCCGGCGACAACAGCACGGGCACACGCCCGTGTGCGGTGACCAACAGGATGTCCCACGGCCCCTCTGTCAGATGCAGCCGCACCGCCACTCCGAGGAAATCGGGAACCATTGCGGGAAGACCGATTCCGCGGGACAACCGGACCGTGGCCGGTACTTGTCCCTGCGTCGGCCACCAGCTCGACACCAGCTCGGCGTGCCCGCGAGCGAGAACGCCGTGCGGATGGAAGATGCGCGCGTGCCGAACCGCAGAGGCCGCCGCGAACGGTGCCTCGAGGACCGCGTCGAGCTGTTTCATCCCACCCAGATACCCACCCGACGCGGTTTCAATCACCCTCCCCTGTTCCCGAGCGCCCGCCCCCCTTTTTCCGAGCGAATGTATCGCTCAGTCGGTCGAAGGAGACGAGCGGTACATTCGCTCGGAAGAAACGAGGGCGAGGGATCAGAGCGCGGCCCGCGCGAGGGGGCACGACATGCACCGGGGCCCGCCCCGGCCCGATCCCAGTTCCGACCCGGCGATCCGCAGTACCTCGATACCCGCTGCCTCGAGCCGCGTGTTCGTCTCGACGTTCCGCTCGTAGGCGACGACCACTCCCGGCGCGACCGCGAGGGTGTTGTTGCCGTCGTCCCACTGTTCCCGTTCGGCGACGACCGAGTCCAGGCCGGTGTCGATGACGCGGAGCTTGTCGATACCCATCGCCTCGGCCGCGGCCTCGAGGAACGGTCGCGGCCCGCCGATGCGGGCGTCGCCGTCGTCCCGGCGGATCGTGAAGGCCTCGAGCGTGTCCCGGATCGCCGGATACATGACGACCGCATCGGTGTCGACCATCGTGCACACGGTGTCCAGATGCATCGACGCCCGCTGCTGCGCGATCGGCACCGCCAGCACCGTGTGCGCCAGACCGTCCTCGAACACACTGCGCGCCAACGCTTCCGCGCCGGCCGGTGAGGTGCGCTCCCCCACGCCGACGGCGATGACCCCCGGCGCGAGCAGCAGCACGTCACCGCCTTCGACGGGTGCGGTGTGCGATTCGTAGGCGCGGCGCACCCCGAGGAACCGCGGGTGGAACGCGTAGATGAGGTCGGTGAGCGAGGCCTCGCGCCGACGGGCGGGCAGCGCGAGCGTCGGGATCGCGACTCGCGGTCCGATCCAGAACGACGAGTCGCGGGTGAACAGGAGGTTGGGCAGGGGATCGATCACGAAGTCGCCGCCGTGGTGCATGAGCCGCACCAGCGACGGCGGGCCCGCCGTGCCGGTTTCGGGCAGTTCGTCGAACGTCATTCCCGCGACCAGGATCCGGGTCAGTTCGGGAGCCGGCAGCGTTCGCAGGTGCGCGGCCAGGTCCTGCGCGAGCGCGTGCCCGAGCCTGCGCGGGTCGACGGCCGAGGAAATCCCCTGGATGCGCGCGGCGCCGCTGACCTCGAGGGTTTCGCAGAGCAGATCGGCGAGCAGCAACACTTCGACCCCGCGACTGCGCAGCAACTCGGCGAAGGCGTCGTGTTCCTCCTGGGCGCGCGCCACCCACGGCAACGCGTCGAAGAGCAACTGGTCGTTGTTGCGGGGCGTCAGCCGCTCGAGTTCCGCACCGGGCCGGTGCAGCATGACCGTCGTGAGGGCCCCGACCTCGGAATCGACACACAACTGCGCGCTCATGCGTCAACGGTAGTGCCGGTGCCCGGCGGGTGGGAGGATCGACGTGCCCATACGCGAGCGAGGAGCACCACACGTGACGAATTCGGACCCGCTCGGCGAACTTGCCCCGTTCGCCGGCCGATGGGTCGGCGGCGGAGACGGCCACTACCCCACCATCGACGACTTCGCCTACGACGAGACGATCGAGTTCACGTCGATTCCCGGGAAACCGTTCCTGATGTACGTCAGCCGCACCCGGGCCCGCGACGACGGGCGACCGCTGCACACCGAGAACGGCTACCTGCGCCGCAGTGGTCACGACGTGGAACTGCTGGTGTCACAGCCCACCGGGTTCGTCGAGATCCAGCGATCGCGGCTCACGCACGGCGTCCTCGATTTCACCGCCGTGCATCTCGATCGGTCACCGGATGCGAAGCCCGTGCACGAGCTGCGCCGCCGGTTCGTCCTCGACGGCGACACCCTCACCTACGACCTGTGGATGGCGCACGACTCGACACCGCTGACCCATCACCTGCACGCACGACTCACGCGCGACGCTGCGAGCTAGGCCCGGTGCGTCGTTGTGGCGGTTGGAGGCGCCACAAAGAGACACGGGGCGCGAAGCGCCCGGCCGCTCACGTCGGCGGTAGCAGCACCTTGCTGAAGTAGTCGTTGGCCTTCTGCATCGTGTACTCGTACGGGGGCGCGAACTTGCGAGCCCACCAGTAGCCGAACCGGATGTCGAACGACGTGTAGACCAGGAATCGGTTGCGTTTGACACCGGCGAGGATCCGCTTCGCCGCCAGCTCCGGGGAGATCCCGTGCGCCGAGAACCTGCGGGTGAACGCCTGGATGCGCGGATCCTTGCGGTCGAACCCGGCGATCTCGGCGGCGTCGACGAGGGGCGTGCGCACCGCACCGGGTACCACGAGGCTCACGCCGATCCGGTGCCGTTTCAGGTCGTGGCGCAGCACTTCGGAGACACCGCGCACCCCGAACTTCGCGGCGCTGTACGCGGCGTGCCACGGAAGAGCCAGCAGTCCGGCCGCGGAGGACACGTTGACCAGCTGCCCGCCGCGGCCCGCCTCGATCATCGGCGGGACGAAGCACTCGATGACGTGGATGGGCCCCATCAGATTGACGTCGACCATCGTCTTCCAGTGCCGGTGCTCGAGGTTTTCGACGGTGCCCCACACCGACGTGCCGGCTACGTTCATCACGACGTCGACGCTGCCGAAGCGCTGATGAACCTCGTCGGCGAAGGCCCGCACGGCCTCGAAATCCGTGATGTCGAAGGCGCTGTGGTGCAGGACTTCTCCGCCGCGGGAACCGATGAGAGCCACCACGTCGTCGAGGCCCGCCTCGTCGATGTCGGTGAGCAACAGACGAGCGCCCTCGTCCGCGGCGGCGATTGCGACCGCCCTGCCGATACCGCTCGCAGCACCGGTGACGACGGTCAGTGCCCCCTTGAACGACTTGATCCCCAACTCGTCTCCTCAGTCACGAAGGTGCGGAGTCGCCAGCCTACGTGACCCCCGAGCGCTACGCAGGACCGCTCGGACGCCGCGGGCGCGGCGTCAGCGTGAGCCCCGCGGGCGAAAGACTGAGCCGTTCGTGGATCTGCAGCCGATAGCCGGGATCGGGCACGAGATCGTACTCGCGCAGGATCGTGCCGAGCACGAGAACTGCTTCGTGCACTGCGAATTGCCGTCCGATGCAGGCCCGGGCACCGGTGCCGAACGGCTTGTAGACGTGCGGTGGGCGCAGCCGGATCCGATCGGGAAGAAACCGGTCCGGGTCGAATCGGTCGGGGTCGTCACCCCACACCGGATCACGGTGCAGCGCAAGCACGAGCACCACGACCCAGTCGCCGGCCTGCATGCTGTGCCGGCCGCCGAGCACGGTGTCGGTGCGAGCCTCGCGGGCGAACGCCGGAACCGGGGGCCACAACCGCAGTGTCTCGTCCACGATCCGGCGGACCAGCCTCAGTTTGGGCACCTGCTCGAACTCGGGGGTCCCGCTGCCCCACACCGCATCGACCTCGGCGCGGGCCGAGGCATACAACACCGGATCCTGAGAGAGGTAGTGCAACGCGAACGCGAGCAGAGCGGCGGTGGTCTCGTGCCCGGCCAGCAGGAACGTCAGCGCCTGGTAGCGGATGTTGTCGCGGTCCAGGCGGTTCGGGTCGTCCCGGCGGGCCGCGTCGAGCATGATCTCCAGCAGATCGGTGTCCGGCGCAGGACCGGACCCGATGCGCGCGCGAATGATTTCCTCGATCGAGTCGTGCAGGAACGCCAGATCGGCGGCGTTCCTGCGATCCGCGAACCCGTAGGCGATGCGGCGCAGCCCCGGGACGTTCCGGAGCGTCCGGCGCTGAGCATGAACGAGGCTCCGGGCCATCGCCGCGCGTGCGGGATGTGCACTGGCACGGTCGAACGAGCCGAACGAGTGCCCGAATCCTGCCCGCGCCACGGTCTCGAACGCGACCTTGATCATGTCCTCCACCACGTCGACCGGCCGACCGGCGCTCCGGTTCCAGTGCCCGACGAGGTCGGAGGCGACATCGCACATCACCGCGTGATAGCTGCGCATCGCCGACCGGGTGAACGCCGGTGTCAGCAGCGCATGGGCCCGGGCCCAGTTCTTTTCGTGGTTGTAGGCGGTGAACAGTGCGTCGCCACCGATTCCGCGTAGTGCCTCCACACCCGGCGCGACGTGCTTGGCGAATCGTGTCTCGTCGGACAGTTCGGCGACCAGGTCGGCTCCCGACACCAGGACGAACCGGTGCCCGAGGGCGCGTCGCTCGAAGATCGGCCCGAGCCGGCGACTCATCGTCCAGGAATCCTGGATGGCTCGGTGCGGTGACACCCCGAGCACGTCCCCCAGTATCGGCACCCGCCACTGTGGGTGCGGCAGACCGGTCGATTCCATGGTCAGTGCGACCATCGGAGCCCCTTCCCCCCTGTAAGTCCGGACTCGACTCTCGAGGACGGTACGCCGCTTTCCCCGAGCAGAGAGGCGCATTCCGCCATTCCGTCCTGAATTCACCCCCGGCGCCGGTAGCCTGAGCCCACCTTCGCCCCTGCCATCCGAGGACGGCCCCATGGCGTCAGACCTGTGGGTTGTGATCCCGGCCTACAACGAGGCCCCCGGCATCACAGCCACCCTTACCGCACTCCGGCACCAGCGCAGTCGCGATTTCCGCGTGGTCGTCGTCGACAACGGCTCGACCGACTCCACCGTCGAGATCGTCGACGAATTCGCCTCCGCGCACCCGGACCTGGACCTCACACTGATTCACGAATCACAGAAGGGCACCGGGGCCGCCGCGGACACCGGTATGCGCTACGCCATCGAGTCGGGGGCCGTGCGGCTGGCACGGACCGACGCGGACTGCGTGCCCGAACCCGACTGGACCGAGCAGATCGGTGTGGCCTTCGACGACGGGCTGCGCAGCATCGCGGGACAACTGCTGCCCCGCACCGACGAGGGCCTGTCCCCTGCCCGGCTGGTGCTCATGCGCATCGTCATCGAGATCGGATCGCTCGTAGCCAAGGTCCGGGGGATCAATCGCGGCCCGCAGTTCCTGGGAACCTACGTGCTCACCCCCGGCTGCAACATGGCGATCACCGCGGAGCTGTACGAGGCCGCAGGGGGCTTTCCGCGCACCCGGATCCAGGACGAGCACGAGGACCGGTACCTGCACAACCGGGTGCGCACCCTGACCACCGACTACGGTCTGCGCCGCTCGGTCCGCGTCCGCATGTCCACGCGGCGGTTCTCCGCCTGGGGAATCCGCAACACGCTGCGCTGGTACGCCGAGCATCGTTTCCGGCCGGAGACGGTGGATATCCGATAACAGGGGGACATCCGATGAGGGGGACATCCGATGGCGGGTAACCGTTCGGGAAGCGGCGTGGCCGATCTGTGCGTGGTGATCCCGGCCCTCGACGAGGAAGCCCGCATAGGGCAGACGCTGAGCGCGCTGGCCGCGCAACGGTACCGGGACTTCGACGTCGTCGTCGTGGACAACATGTCCACCGACCGCACGGTGCAGCGGGTACGGGAGTTCGCCGCTGCGCACCCCGTCATGACCGTCGACATCGTCGAGGAGCCGGAGAAGGGCACCGGGGCGGCTGCCGACACCGGGATGCGCTTCGCGGCGGCGCGCGGCGCGACCCGCCTCGCGCGGACCGACGCCGACTGCCTCCCCGATCCGAACTGGACCGCGGAACTCACCGCGGGTTTCGATGCGGGACTGCGGATGATCGCCGGCCGGATGCGTCCCCGCACCGACGAGGGGCTGTCGTGGTCACAGATGCTCGGGATGCGCACGATGTTCTTTCTCGGCACCTACCTCGGCAAGCTGAACCCCGACTTCCGCGGGCCGCAGTTCCACGGGCCGTACATCCTCACCCCGGGCTGCAACATGGCGATCACCGCGGAGCTGTACGAGGCCGCCGGGGGTTTCCCGCGCACCCGTATCGAGGACGAGCACGAGGACAAGGCCCTGCACGGCAGGGTGCGCACGCTGACCTCGCAATACGGTAAACGCCGCGGTGCGGTCGTCTACGGGTCGTGCCGCCGCATCGCGGCGTGGGGGTACCGCAACACCTTCCTGTGGTACTACGACCACCGCTTCCGCCCGGAGCACGTGGACATCCGGTGAGATGGATGGCCGGCTCTCAGAGACGCTGCGCCATCTCCTCCTGATACTGGCGGATCGTTTCCTCGATCTGCTCGGCGTCGTCGGTTCGGTTCTCGTGCCGTGCTGTCTCGGCTCGCTCGCGGAGCACTCGAATCGCACGCCGAAGTTCGTCGTCACTCATCCTGTGTTCCATGTCACCCAGTCTTCCCAATTTCGTTGTGACCTGCCACCGGATCGGATGCCGTTGCGGTAACGGTCCGCCGGCTGCCACGGACCGGACGCCCGAGCGCGAGGCCGGAACTACTCGGCGGCAGCGGCTTCGGTTTGCTCGTTCCAGACGAGTTCCCACAGGTGGCCGTCGGGGTCGGCGACGTATCCGGTGTACGAGCCGTCCTGCTCCTCTGCGGGGCCGGGCACCGATCCGCCGGCCTGTCGCGCCCGCTCGATGGTTCGGTCCACTTCCTCCTTGTCGGCGATCGCGCAGGAGAAGATGCAGGTACCCGGCACCGGGTATCCCCCGTCCGCGACGCCTCCGCGCTCGGCGTACCGCGCGTACTCCTGCCGTTCGATCAGGAACAGGGAGAGGTTCGGCAACTCGATCGGGATGATCCCCTCGTCGATGCCCGACGTCTCCAACCCCAGCCCGTCGCGATAGAACCGCAGCGTGCGTGTCAGGTCGGTGACCGGCACGGAGACGACAACGGTTATCGGCCTCACGACGCACCCTCCTCGATCGGGATAGTGGGTGCCACCCAGTACACCCCGGTCGAGGCAGCGGCGCACGATATCTGCCGTCCCGGCAGTTCATCGCACGACTCCGGCCCGGCACGAACCCGGTGCGAATACGAAGAAACCCTGCGCCCGTATCGGGTGCAGGGTTGAAACCTCGTCGAGATGGTGGAGCTGAGGGGAATCGAACCCCTGACCTCTTCGATGCGAACGAAGCGCGCTACCAACTGCGCCACAGCCCCATCGGTCCCTCTCGGAACCGCTCGCAAACTTTAGCAAACCGATTGCCCATGCACGAAATCGCCTGGTCAAATGCAGTAGCAGGGGCAAAGATGAAGGACATGACCAGGCGTGAAACGTTCCAGGTCTCATCCGATGCCGCCGAAGTCTACGAATCCAGATTCGTGCCGGCGCTGTTCGCCCAGTGGACTCCGCTCGTCGTCGAACAGGCCGCGGTCACCGAGGGTCAGCGGATCCTCGATGTGGCCTGCGGGACGGGGGTGGTGGCCCGGACCGCCGCCGAGCGGGTCGGCCCGCACGGCCGGGTCGTCGGCCTCGATCTGAACCCGGGCATGCTCGCGGTGGCCCGGCGCATCCGTCCCGATCTCGCGTGGTGCCTCGGCGATGCCGGCGCGCTGCCGTTTCCCGACGACACGTTCGACGCCGCGCTGTGCCAGATGGCGCTGATGTTCTTCCCCAACCGCCGGCAAGCGCTGGCCGAGATGAACCGCGTCGCACGCGGATTCACCGTGTGCGTGCCGGCGGCCCTACCGGATCAGCCCGCCTACCGATTGCTCGTCGAGGTAGCGGCGCGGCACGCCGGTCCCGAGGCGGTGTCGTTGCTGAACACCTACTGGAGTTGCGGTGACCGCGACGAACTGACCGCGCTGGTCGGCGAGGCGGGCGCGACCGTCGACCGGTGCACGACACACACCGGCACCGCCCGCTTCTCGTCACCGGAGACGTTCGTGGACACGGAGATCAACGGGAGCCCGCTCGCTGAGCGGATCGAACCTGCGACCCGCGACGCCATCCGGCGCGACGTGCGGACCGAACTGGCCCGGTATGTGGAGGCAGACGGAACGGTGTCGGCACCGCTGGTGGCCCATGTCGTCACGGGCCGGCACGGTCACTGACCGGACGCGCGGCGCACTTCGTAGTCCGGCTCCTCGCGGGGGCCGCGGGGTTCGCGAGGTTCGTAGCTGTCGACCTCGTCGGCGTAGGTGTCGAGATGTTCGAAGACCGGATCCTCGTCGTCCACCTCGAGCACGACGGCACCGGGGCGCCGCAGCCGCGCCGGGATCAGGCGCAGTTCCTCGTCGCTGCGCGATTCGACGCCGAGCCGCGACCGCGCGAGACGGGCCATGCGGCGACGACGGATCTCCTGCTCGAGCCGCACCTGCCGGCGCAGGTAGAACAGGTAGCCGATCAGCGCAGCCGTCGCCAGCGCGCACAGCCACCACAGGGCGGGCGAGACGATGAGGGCGAGCGCCGCGGTCATGATCGCCGCGAACAGCAGTCCGAGCACGGCGCGCTGCCGGAACTCGTACCGCGCCGCCCGGGCGACCGCGTCGGCGTGCGGATCGAAGCCGCCGCGACCGCGACGTGCGGGCACGAACTCGCGGGCGGGAGCTCGATCGGCTTCTTCGGGTGGCCGCTCGTCGAGATCGACGAGTTCCTGAGTGTCCATGCTGTCCTCCGCGGGGCGGTCCACCCGACCGGCCGCCAGCGGTGCGCGGCGACGGTCGCGACTGGGACGCCAGTTCGGGTCGCTGCGGTGACCGGCGGCCGGACCACGCGGGGTGATCGGGTCGTCGTCACCTCGGTGCAGTACACGCGTAGCGAGCGCGGCGTCGGTCGTCTGGCGGATACGGGGGCGCTTCGTGACCAGCATCGGCACCAGGACGAACAGCCACACGGCAACGAGTCCGATCCACAGGAGCGAGTTCGGCATACCGGCGGCCCTCCTCCCAGTTGTCGCCTACCAGCCTCTCGACGCCACTGACCTAGTCAGGCTAATGGCATCCGCTCGGTCACCCCGACAGAAACGCCGGACTCATGTGACAACTACTGCAACACGAGTCACGCCGAATCATGTGACACTTCCTTCACTCTAGTCACACGAATATATGTCTGCATGGGTATTACTACGCGGTATGACCGTAATCTCCGTTACAGGTGGATATAGTGATCCGCCGATTCACGCCCAGCTGGCCCGACCGCTCCGGACGAGCCGGTCCGACACCGAGCCGGGCACCTCCTCGACGGTCATCGCGACCAGCAGGTGGTCGCGGAAGGCGCCGTGCACGTCGAGATAGCGCCGCAGCAGCCCTTCCTCACGGAATCCGACGTTGCTGAGCACCGCACGGCTCGCCGCGTTCTCCGGACGCACGGTCGCCTCCACGCGGTGAAGACCCACCGGGCCGAAGCAGTGGTCGAGCCCCAGCGCGACCGCCGCGGTCGCGACGCCCATCCCGTTGACGTCCTTGCTGACCCAGTAGCCGATCCAGGCGGACCGCAGAGCGCCGCGGATGATGTTGCCGACGGTGAGCTGCCCGCAGAACTGTCCGTCGAGTTCGATGGCCATCGGCAGCATGTGCCCCTTGCGGGCCTCGGCACGCAGACTCCGGTACATCCCGGGCCATACCGAGATGTGGTGCCGCGCATCCCACGGCGCATCGCCCGTCGGCTCCCACGGTTCGAGGTGATTGCGGTCGGCGATCCGCAGCCGACTCCACGCGGCGGCGTCGCGCAACCGCACGGACCGCACCGTCACGAGGCCGCCGCGGACCCGCAGCGGACCCAGATCCGCCGGCCAGCCCGGATGAACGCCGATCAACCGCGCTGCCCGAGGAAGGCCACGTCGACGGGGTCGCCGGTGCGAACCTCGGAGACATCGGGATCGATCAACACCAGGCAGTTCGCTTCGGCAAGCGTCGCGAGCAGATGGGACGACGCGCCCGCCGCCCCACCGAGCGCCTGCACCAGGTAGTCGCCGGTCGCCTCGTCGCGCATCAGCTGGCCGCGCAGGAATCCCTTGCGCCCCGGGATGGAGGTGATCGGCGAGACCGTGCGTGCCGGGACGACCCGCCGCATCGGGTGCCGACGGCCGAGCGCGATGCGGATCAGCGGCCGCACCATCACTTCGAACACGACGAGCGCGCCGACAGGGTTGGCGGGCAACAGGAATGTGGGCACCTCGTCGCGGCCGAGCTGACCGAAGCCCTGCACGGACCCGGGATGCATTGCGACACGGTCCACTTCGAGCGGACCGAGTTCGGACAACGCTTCGCGCACGTCCTCGAGGGCACCGCCGCCGACCGCCCCCGCGATCACGACGATCTCCGAGCGGATCAGCTGTCCCTCGACGACCTCGCGCAGCGTCTTCGGGTCGGTGCCGACGATGCCGACGCGGTTGACGTCGGCGCCCGCGTCCCGCGCGGCGGCGGCCAGCGCGTACGAGTTCACGTCGTACACCTGCCCCGGTCCGGGTGTGCGGTCCACGTCGACCAGTTCGCCGCCGACGGAGATGACCGACAGCCGCGGTCGCGGGTGCACCAGCACCTTGTCGCGTCCGACCGCGGCGAGCAGACCGACCTGCGCCGACCCGATGATGGTGCCGGCGCGGACCGCGACATCGCCGGGTTGCACGTCGTCGCCCGTGCGGCGCACGTAGTCGCCGCTGCGGACCGCCTTGTGAACCTTGATGCGGGCGGTGCCGCCGTCGGTGAACTCGAGCGGGAGCACCGCGTCGGCGAGGGTGGGCAGAGGCGCGCCGGTGTCGACACGCACCGCCTGCCGGGGTTGCAGGCGGATGGGCTGACGCGAGCCGGCACGGACCTCGCCGACGACAGGCAAGCTCAGCTCGGCCTGTTCACCGTCCTCGTCGTCGGCGGCGGTGACACCGGCGTCCTGCACGTCGACGCTGCGCACCGCGTATCCGTCGATCGCGGCCTGGTCGAAGCCCGGCAGCGGCCGCTCGGTGACCACTTCCTCGGCGCAGAGCAGACCCTGCGCCTCGGAGATCGCCACCCGAACCGGCCTGGGTGCGACGGCTGCCGCCGTGACCCGTGCCTGCTGTTCCTCAACCGACCGCATAACGTCTCTCGTCCTCCAGCCGCGACCCGTCGACCGTCAGCGCTCGAGGCGCTCGATGAGCCACTGGCGCAGAGACGGACCGTATTCCTCGGTGTTCAACGCAGAGTCAACCGCAGCCCGCAGGTAGCCCCCGGGATTTCCGAGATCGTGTCGAGTGCCGCGGTGCACGACGACGTGCACGGGGTGGCCTTCCTCGATGAGCAGGGCAATCGCGTCGGTCAGCTGAAGTTCGCCGCCGGTGCCGGGGGTGATGCGGCGCAGGGCGTCGAAGATCGCGCGATCGAGCAGGTAGCGGCCGGCGGCGGCGAACGTCGACGGCGCGTCCTCCACGGCCGGCTTCTCGACCATGCCGAGAACCTTGAGCACGTCGGGGTTGGTGGCGTCGGGCACGACCTCGACGTCGAACACGCCGTACGCGCTGATCTGTTCCTTGGGCACGTCGATCGCGCACAGCACCGAGCCGCCGCGCTTGGCGCGCACCCGCTGCATCGTTTCGAGGACGCCGACGGGCAGCACGAGGTCGTCGGGCAGCAGCACCGCGATCGCGTCCTCGTCGGGGTCGAGGGCCTTCTCGGCGCAGGCAACGGCGTGACCGAGGCCCAGCGGCTGTTCCTGGACGACGGACTGGACCTCGAGCAGGCCCGGAGCCTTGCGGACCTTGGCGAGCAGTTCGTACTTGCCCTTCTCCTCGAGCTTCGACTCGAGCACGAGATCCTCGACGAAGTGCGCGACCACGCCGTCCTTGCCGGGGGAAGTGACGATCAGCAACCGTTCGGCACCGGAGTCGGCGGCCTCCCCTGCCACGAGTTCGATGCCCGGGGTGTCCACGACCGGAAGGAGTTCCTTCGGCACGGTCTTGGTCGCCGGGAGAAACCGGGTACCCATTCCTGCCGCCGGCACGACTGCCGTCCGGAAATGTCGGACGCCGTCGGTCGTATTGTTCGTCATAGACTCCCACCCTAACGTTCGCTACCACGCGGTAGCCCCTCACGATCTTAAGGTGGCCGGTGTGCAGGCACGATCCAAGGCCGTCTGGCGGACATCCGTCCTCGCCGCCCGGCGCGACCGCAGCGACGCCCAGCGTCGCGTGGAGGACGATGCTCTGACCGCGTCGGTCCGCGCACTGGCCGCATCCGGCGCGACGGTCTGCGCGTACATCCCGGTGGGTACCGAACCCGGGTCCTTGGCGCTGCTCGACGCCCTGCGGGACGGCGGAATCCGGGTGCTGGTGCCACTCACCAGCAAGGACAGCATCCTGGAGTGGGCCGAGTACACCGGCGAGGACGACCTCGTGGCGGCGGACTACGGTCTGCGCGAACCTCGCGGTCCCGTGCTGGCCGCCGAAACCGTGGCACAGGCGTCGGTCGTGCTGGTGCCGGCGCTCGCGGTCGACCGGCGCGGAGTGCGCCTGGGCCGGGGCGCCGGGTTCTACGACCGGACCCTGCACCTTGCCGACCCGTCGGCCCGGCTGATCGCCGTGGTGCGCGACGAGGAGCTGGTCGACGAGCTGCCCGAGGATCCGCACGACATCCGGATGACGCACGCTCTGACGCCGAGCGGCGGGCTGACCGCGCTGGTGGAATAGATCTCACACTGGCGTCGTTGGCACTGTCGGCTGTAGAGTGCTAAAGCTGCGATTTATTTTCGAACGCGCGGAGGATTCACCGGTGCCCACCTATTCATATGCCTGCACGGCTTGCGACAACCGTTTCGACATCGTGCAGTCGTTCAGCGACGACTCCCTCACCGAGTGCCCGGAGTGCACCGGCAAGCTGCGGAAGCTGTTCAACTCCGTCGGCGTCGTCTTCAAGGGCAGCGGCTTCTACCGCACCGATTCGCGCGGTGGCAGCAGCACCGCGAGCGAGCCGGCCAAGTCCGACTCCTCGAGCAGCAGCTCGTCCAGCTCGACTCCGGCGGCCGCCGCGAGCTGATCGCGAGTTGTCCACAGGCGGGCTGTTCATCCACAGATCGCCTCGAATTCGCGCTTCACGAGACCGACAGGCACGGCCGAACTCATAGGGTTCGGCCATGCTTGCCGGTCTTTCTCCGTTCCAGCCCCGATCTCGCCTCCGTTCCTCCGGCGGGCCTCGGGCCACGACCTCCCTACAGCCCACGCTCGCCGATCGCGCGAGCACACTGCTGCGACCGGGCTGGGCGCGCACGGTCGCGGCCCGGCGCGGTGCCGCTGCGCTTCTGGCATTGATCGCCCTCGTCGCTGTTTTTCGAGACGGGCCTTCGAGCGGCCGCTCCCCCGCCGTCGTCGCCGTGCGCGACCTGAGCCCCGGGCACACACTCACCCTCGAGGATGTCGAACTCACCGACCGCGAATCCGCGTCTGTGCCGTCCGGCGCGCTCACCGCGGTCTCCGACGCGGTCGGCCACACCCTGTCCGGCCCTGTCCCCGCCGGCGAAATCCTCGTCTCGGTGCGCATGCTCGGTCCGCGCCTGGCGAGTGCGGCCACCGGGAATCCGGATGCGCGCGTGGTTCCGATCCGGCTGGCCGACGCGGGTGTCGGCGATCTGCTGCGCGAGGGTGACCTCGTCGACGTGCTGACGGTCGCGCCAGGTTCCGAAGACCTCTCCCCCAACGCGCAGGTGCTGGCGACGGGCGCGACCGTTGTGCTCGCACATTCCGCGGAAGGCGCTCGTGACCAGCGTGAACGTGTGGTCCTGCTGGCTCTGGCACCGGATCAGGCGACGGCGGTCGCGGCGGCGTCGCTGGTCAGCGCGCTAACCGTGACTCTGCACTGAGCCGTGCGAACGGTGGCACTGAGCTCCGCGAACCGAATGCACTGAGCTCCGCGAACCGGTTGCACTGAGCCGCTGTGCAAACCGTGGAGTTGGTTTAGGGTTCCCCTCGAAGCTACATGTGATCGGCACCACATATACGAGGAGAGCGGACCATGCTGAAGGGCTTCAAGGATTTCCTGCTGAGAGGCAACGTCCTCGACCTCGCCGTCGCGGTGGTCGTGGGCACCGCGTTCGTGGCCATCGTGACGGCCTTCACCGAATACATCATCAACCCGCTCATCGCCGCCATCGGCGGCGACAACGACATGGGCTGGGGCTTCCAGATCCTTGCGAACAACCCGGCCACGTTCGTGAACATCGGCGCGGTCATCTCCGCGGCGATCAACTTCGTCATCATCGCGGCGGTCGTGTACTTCGTGCTCATCGTTCCGGCGAATGCCGCCAAGAAGCGGTTCGCGACGGAGAAGTCCGACGAGAAGGCCAGCGCGGAGGACCTGCTCATCCAGATCCGCGACATTCTCGAGGCGCAGGCGGGTCAGGCCGGCGCGCACGCGAAGGACGCCCCGAAGTCGTAATGCCCCTCATTCCGTGGTCCTGGCACGAAAAGGGCTGAGCCCCTCGGAGATTCCGAGGGGCCCAGCCCTTGTTCGGCGGTTGCCGGACTGTCGTCTTAGACGGTCCAAGCCTTGCCGTAGGTGGTGACGTTGTCGCCGTTCGCGGTGATCACGCGGACGAACGGACGGACCTGGACGGAGCCGAGGACGCCGGAGGCCACGCCGTGAACGTTGGCGAACTGGACGGTCTTGTAATCACCGTCGAACTCGCCCTCGGCGACGACGAGTTCCTCGATACCCGGAGCCGGGCTCAGGGAGAGCTCAGCGCTGGCCTGCGGCAGGATGCTGTCGATTCCGGCCTCCGCGTACGGACCGTCTGCGTCGGCACCGACGATTGCCTCGAGGCCCGGGGTGGAGTAGCTGACACCGATGGAGCCGTCGATGCTGCCGGCCCACGCGAACTGGTAGCCGAACTGGAAGGTGGTGCCCTCGGCGTCGGCAGCGCCCTCGCCGATCAGGTTCGCGGTGCCGCGGCCGTTGTGGAAGAACTCGCGGTTGAACGGGCTGCCACCGAGCGCGGGAACACCGGTGATGTTGGTGTCCTCCTGCGTCACGACGACCTCGAGGCCGTCGGAGACGATGCGGTTCTGGTCGTCGACGTCGGCCTGCGCGGTGCCGGTCGCACCCAGGACGAGGCCGAGAACGGCGGCACCGGACACGGCGGCGTTACGGGCGGCCTTGAAGCCACGCGACTTGATTCCCATGATTACTCCGTATTTCGTGGTGGGGATGTACTGCGAGGTGTGGCTGATGCCGGACTAGATGGTCCAGACCTTGCCGTAGGTGGTGACGTTGTCGCCGTTAGCCGTGATCACACGAACGAACGGACGAACCTGCACCGGGCCGATGACGCCGGTGGCGGCACCGGACACATTGGCGATCTGGACTTCCTTGAAGTCGCCGTTGAATTCACCCTCGGCAACGACGAGCTCCTCGATGCCCGGGGCCGCGGTCAACGCCACGCCCGCGTTCGCCTGCGGCAGGATGCTGTCGACCACATTCTTCTGTGTCTTGGGCACGTACGTGTACGCAGGGATGCGCTCGCCGTTCGCGTCCAGCACCTCGTTGCCCAGGCCATCCCTGATGAAGATCGGGTCTCCGTTGGCATCCGTGGCGGCGACGTAGTTGCCGGTCGTGGTCACTGCGAGATCCGGCGAGTTCCAGCTCACACCGATCGAGCCGTCGATCGCGGCGGACCACGCGAACTGGTAGCCGAACTGGAAGGTGGAGTCCTCGAAGTCGGCAGCGTCGGGGCCGACAATGTTGGCGACGCCGACACCGTTGTGGAACCACTGACGGCTCAGCGGGCTGCCGCCGATCGGAGGCACACCCTGAATGAATGTGTCCTTCTGGGTAACGATCACCTCGTTACCGGCGGACACGATCCGGTTCTGGTCGTCGACGTCGGCGCTGGCCACACCCGACGATCCGAGGACCAGACCAGCCACGGCGGCACCGGCCACCGCGGCGTTGCGGGCAGCCTTCAGGCCGCGTCGCGTCTGAATCTTCATGAATGCCTCATCCATTCTCTGCGTGCCGGGTTCAGCACCCGCGTCCGACAAGTTGTCGTGTCGCCCGCGAGGCATGTCACACCGAGCGCCGCCGAGGCAGATCCCCCGTCGATGCCGATGCGCACATCATCCGCACGGTAGCTGTGTTACCGATTCGTGATAAAAGACCCGGTTTTTATGGCCGGGTCTTTACTCAATCGAACCTGTGCAGAGATTAGACGGTGACCTAAACGCGGGCAATGGCTACCCTCACATGCCCTGGCAGGAGGCGGTGCGGGGCTATTCCAGCAACGTTTCGAAGAAGTGAACATAACGATCAGGTCACGGTATGACATCCGTCACGACAGAGAATCGGGTCGCAGGTCCTTCGCGGTCGGGGCAATTCAGACATAGGCGCTGGTCGGACCCCATCCGCAGAAGACCGGTGAGGCCGGACGTGGCAGCCCGGCGGGATCGCACTCCTTGCGTACGCGCGCAGAATTCCCACCATGTGGCATTTGCGAATGTTTCGGAAAGGTTTCGCAAAGGCGAATCAGAGTAGAAGTCCGACCCGACACGGAAATGGATGAGTGTCCGAGATCACACCTGGCCGTGGTGTGGAGGGACCTGTCTGCGGAGCCATTCGTCGGATTCCGACCGCTCTTCGCCCGGCTCCCGCTCGTCTCGCGTCGTCTCCGGCAGCACTTCGCCGAAGATGCGCGCGAGCCGAGCCCGGTCGATCCGACCCTTCCTACCTGGGGTTTCACCCTTCGTTTCACCCCGGGTGGTGTCCTTACCGGTGTCGGCGCCCTCTACTTCGTCGGCCACAACGGTCACTCCTCCAGCCGCGACAGTTCCTGGATGACGTGCGCGGCCAGCGGCGTCAAGGTCGCCATGCCG
Organism: Rhodococcus sp. O3; assembly: GCF_048897285.1. Taxonomy (NCBI): domain Bacteria; kingdom Bacillati; phylum Actinomycetota; class Actinomycetes; order Mycobacteriales; family Nocardiaceae; genus Rhodococcus; species Rhodococcus sp. O3. Next base: position 12,435 of record NZ_JBMBTE010000028.1, on the reverse strand, counting down.
TCGCGGATCGCAGCACGCGAGGAGGCGAGATTCGCGACGAGCGTCGAGCCGGACACGCCGACCAGCCCCCGCGACAGTCCGGCGTCGAGGGCACCGGCCGACAGTCCCGACGACCGCAACGCCTCGCTGATGCCCTTCAGTTCGTGATCGAGGACTTCCTCCGTCGCGTCGGGAGTCACGTCGCGCGGCGACACTCCGGTACCGCCGACCGACACCACCAGGTCGACGCCACCGATCACCGCGGTGTTGAGCGCGTTGCGGATCTCGACCTCGTCGGCCGCGACCGTCACGACGCCGTCGACGACGAAGCCCCCTTCCTGCAGCAGTTCCGTCACGAGCGGGCCTGCGGAATCGGGACTGTCTCCGTGCGCAATACGGTCGTCGACGATCACGACGAGTGCACGGCCGGTTCTGGGCGCTTCGAGTTCCATGGATCCCACGGTAGTTCCCATGTCGAGGAGAAGAGCGGTATCAGTCGCCGACGGCCTGTCGTTCACAGTCAGCGCTCCTCGGCGGCGACGAGCTGCACGTCGACGCTCTTCTCGTTCCTGCCCTGGGCATCGGTGTAGGTGATGCGGACGGTCTCGCCGGGCGCATGGGACCGGATCGCCGCGATGAGCGAATCCCCGTCGGTGACGAGCCGGTCGCCGACCTTCGTGATGATCGAGCCGCGCGGGATACCGGCCTTCTCCGCCGGGCCACCGGCGGTGACCTCCATGACGGTCGCGCCGCGCGCGTTGTCCTGCGACGGCACCTGCACACCGATGATCGCGTGGGTCGCCGAGCCGTTGTCGATGAGTTCCTGCGCGATACGGCGAGCCTGATCGATGGGGATGGCGAAGCCGAGACCGATGGACCCGGACTGCATTCCGGACGTGGCGATGGCCGTGTTGATGCCGACCAGCTGACCGTCCATGTTCACGAGGGCACCGCCGGAGTTGCCGGGGTTGATGGCGGCGTCGGTCTGGATCGCGTCGATCACGGTGTTCTGGTTGCCCGCCTCGCCGCTCGTCGACACGGGCCGGTGCAGGGCGGAGACGATGCCGGAGGTCACGGTGCTCTCGAGCCCCAGCGGCGAACCCACCGCGACGACGTCCTGGCCGACCTGCAGCCCGTCGGACGTGCCGAGTTCGATCGGGGTCAGGTCGGTGCGGCCCTCGGCGCGCAGGACCGCGAGGTCGGAGATCGGGTCGGCGCCGACGACGGTGGCGGGCGCGGAACTTCCGTCCGAGAAGTACACGGTCATCTGCGCGCCCGGTCCGCCCCCGGCGGCGACATGGTTGTTGGTGAGGATGAGCCCGTCGGACGACAGGATCACGCCCGAGCCCTCCCCCTGCGAGGTGCGTCCGACGATTCCGATCCGCACGACGCTGGGCACGACCTTCTGCGCGACCGCCTGCACCGATCCGGCCGGCGCGTTCGCGATCGTCGTAGTTTCCGGTTTCGATGCGTCGAGCGAGTTGGTGACCGCCGGTGCGTCGTTACCGCCCACCGCCAATGCACCGACCACCCCGCCGACACCACCACTGAGCAGGGCCAACGCGATCGCGCCCGCGGCCAGTACACCCCGGCTGGGCCGCGAGGTCTGCTGATGCCCCGTCTGATGGGGAGGCTGGTGTGTGAACCCGGACTGCGGAACTCCGGGGTGCGGCGTGCCCTGCTGGTGCGGTCCGTGCTGCGGGGTTGCGCCGAGGGGTTCGGTCCGACCGTATCCCGGGTAGGGGGTGGTCGGCGGCTGGTACGGCTGCCCAGGGTTCTGGTCGTCGCTCATCTCGTCCCCGTTCATCCAACTTCCGGATTCCTACATATTCCAGATTGGACCCGATCGCTGAGAAGTCACTTAGAACACGCAAAGGAATTGGCTGTCAGTTCCCTGCGGAATAGCTGTCGGGAACCTCGTCCGACAGTTCGGGGGCTCCCGGCAACACGATGCGGATCAGCGCACCACCGCGCGAGGACCGGTCCACCGCGATCGTGCCACCGTGTTTCATCACCACCTGCCGCACGATCGCGAGACCCAGCCCGGAGCCGGGCATCGAACGCGCCGTGGTCGCCCGGTAGAACCGCTCGAACACGAGCTCGCGTTCCTCCTCGGGGATGCCTGGGCCGGCGTCGTCGACGGTCAGTTCCATCAGGCCCGTGCCGATCTGACGCATCCCCACGAGCACCTCGGCGCCCGACGGGCTCCACTTCGCGGCATTGTCGAGGACATTGAGGACCGCGCGCGACAGGGTCGCATGATCGCCGTACACGAACCACGGTTCGGTGGTCGCGGTGAAGTCGATCTCGGTGCGGCGACGCCGGGCCCGCTCGAGGCTGCGTTCGACGACGTCGGCGATGTCGACGGGCTCGAACACCGTCTCCGGGGCGTCCTCGCGGGCCAGGTCCACCAGGTCGCCGACCAGCGTCGACAGTTCCTCGATCTGCGCGATCACGTCCTCACGCAGTTCGGCCATGTCCTCGGCCGGAAGCTGCGGCGCCCCGGGCCGGCTCGCCGCGATGAGCAGTTCCATGTTGGTGCGCAGCGACGTCAACGGAGTCTTCAGTTCGTGCCCGGCGTCGGCGACGAGACGGCTCTGCCGTTCCCGGGACTCGGCCAGCGCCCGCAGCATCGTGTTGAAGCTCTCCGTCAGGCGGGCGAGTTCGTCGTGGCCGGTCACCCGGATGGGTCGCAGGTCGTCGGTGCGGGCGACGCGTTCGGCGGCGGCCGTGAGCCGCGCGACCGGTCTCAGGCCGGTACGGCCCACGGTCGCGCCGCCGGCGGCGGCCAGCACGACCCCGCAACCGCCGACGACGAACAGCACGCTGGCCAGGCGATTGAGGATCTGCACGGTCGGTTCGAGGCGTTGCGCGATGACGACGGTGCTGCCGTCGGGGATGCGCTGCGCGAGCACCCGCTGCTGCGACACCGTCCGCAGCGACGATTCGGCCTTGCCTTCCGCGACGGCGAGTTCGGGTTCGCCGATCGGCACCGTCGAACCCGGCGGCACGTAACGACCGAGATCCGGGTAGATCAGCGCGACGCTGATGACAGAACTGTAGAGCTTGGCGCCGCCGATGTAGCGGGGGTCGTAAGTGATGAGGGTGCTGGACTCGACGAGCGCGGACGCGCGGGCCTGCAACTGCTGGTCCACGTCCGAATACAGCGCCCGCGCGACGACCGCGTACGCGGCGATGGACGTCACGGCCACCGCGAGCGCGACCGCGCCCGCGGCGAGCAGTGTCACCCGGACACGCAGGGGCACCGAGCTGGTCAGCAGCATCGGAGGGCGCATGGGTCGCTTCACCGCGTCCGCCCGTCGCAGATCACGGTGGCGTCGCGCCCGATCACGGCGGCGTCTCGCGCAGGACGTAGCCGACCCCGCGAACCGTGTGGATCAGACGCGGCTCGCCCTCGGCCTCCGTCTTGCGACGCAGATACCCGACGTACACCTCGAGGGCGTTGCCGGAGGTCGGGAAGTCGTAGCCCCACACCTCCTCGAGGATGCGGCTGCGGGTGAGAACCCGGCGCGGGTTCGCCATGAGCATCTCCATCAGGGCGAACTCGGTACGGGTCAGGCTGATCGAACGGTTGCCGCGGGTGACCTCGCGGGTCTCCGGGTTCAGCGTCAGGTCCTCGAAGCTCAGCGTCTCCTCGGCGGTGCGGCTCGGATCGGGCCCCGCACGCCGCAGCAGCGCACGCAGGCGCGCGAGCAGTTCCTCGAGCGCGAACGGTTTCGGCAGGTAGTCGTCGGCACCCGCGTCGAGACCGGCGACCCGCTCGGACACCGAGTCCCGGGCGGTGAGCACGAGGATCGGCAGGTCGTCGCCGGTGCTGCGCAGTCGCCGGCACACCTCGAGCCCGTCGACGCGCGGCATCATCACGTCAAGCACCATCGCGTCGGGCCGGCTCGCCATGACCTGATCGAGGGCGTCCTGCCCGTCGGTGGCCAGGTCGACGGTGTAGCCGTTGAAACTGAGGGATCGACGCAGTGATTCCCGCACTGCCCGATCGTCGTCGACCACCAGAATGCGCATGCCCACCAGTGTGGCCCGAACCGGCTGAGAACTCGCTGAGAGGTGTCAGTCCTCGCGTGGCATCCGCGCCTGCGGCAGGCTCCAGCCGCGCCACAGTGCGAGCAGTCGCAGGCCGGTCGCGAGCACGGTGCCCAGCACCAGCGCGACGTTCTGTCCGACGCCCAGCTCGTGGGCCGCGACGAGAACCGCGGAGCCGAGCAGCGCCGGGATCGCGTAGAGGTCGCGCTGCAACAGCAGCGGCACCTCGTTGACCAGGACGTCGCGCAGGATGCCGCCACCGATCGCGGAGGTCGCGCCGATGAGCGCGGCCGCGAGGGGTTGCGCGCCGGCTTCGATGGCGATGGTCGCGCCGGTCGTCGCGAACAGGCCCATACCCAGCGCGTCGAGCACGAGGATCTCCCGGTTCAGCTTCGACACCACCGTGTGCATATAGAACACGAGGATCGAGGCGGCGAACGCACTTCCCAGGTACCGCCAGTTGCTCAGCGACGACGGCGGATGGATGTCGAGCAGCAAGTCGCGGACGATACCGCCGCCGACCGCCGTGAAGACCCCGACCAGGAACACCCCGAACAGGTCGAGCCGCTTGACGACGCCGACGAGCGCACCCGACATCGCGAACGCCACGATGCCCACGAGCTCGAGGATTTTCAGAAGCACCCGGTAACCATGCCATCCGCGTTCCCCCGCACCTCCGGGATCAGGTCGACGCGGGTTCCGTCACCCGGGGCGCGGGGGTCGGTCAGAGGTCGCGCGGATCGAGGAGGCCGCGGGCCACCACACGCACCAGCCGTCGGGGCACGCGGTGGGTCACCCCGCCGACGGTGACCGGGACCAGCTCGGGTGCCTGCGCGCTCCACCGGGACCGCCGGGTGCGGGTATTGGACCGGGACATCCGGCGCTTCGGAACTGCCATGTCTTCCTCCGTCTCAGGCGCGGCGCTGCCGCTTGCCGTACTTGCGTTCGAACTTCTCGACCCGTCCCGCGGCGTCGAGCACCCGCGCGGTTCCCGTCCAGAACGGGTGCGACTCGCTCGTGACGTCGACGACCACCAGCGGGTAGGTGTTGCCGTCGGACCATTCGACGGTCCGGTCCGAGGTGAGCGTCGAACGCGTCAGGAACGTCGATCCGGTGTTCGCGTCCTGGAACACAACCGGGTGGTAGTCGGGGTGGAGGCCGGTTTTCATGCCTGTCCTTCTTTCCTTTGTGCTGCCGGTTCGATCGCGAGGTCCTCGCTGTACTCGATCGCGAGTTCCTCGCAGGGGTCCCGGTGGTAGTCGCCGAACGGGTCTTCCCAGGTGGTCCAGCTCGCGGGGTCGGCGAACTCGACATCCGTGAGCAGTGCCGCATGCAGCGCACCCAGAATCTCGTCGGGGTCCGCGTCGTGAACGAGGACGACGAGCGAGCTGTCGCGGTCGCCGTAGGTGTCGTCCCAGCGCAGCGCGCCCATGGCCCGTCGCGTCGCGGGCACGCGTTCCTGCTGGTCCGGGGTCATCGACACGAGCCATGGCCCGGCATGCGCGACCCGCAGGCCGCCACCGGCGGACTCGAGCAGCAGCGCGTTGCCCGGTTGGGTGGCAACCCATGCGCGACCTCGCGCCCGTACGACCCCGTCGAGGAGCACGTCGATCGCCTCGTGTAGCCGCTGCGGATGGAACGGCCGGGCCGCGGTGAAGTGGAGGAGTCGCACTCCCCACTCCTCCCCGAGCGACGGTTGCCCGCGCAGCAGTGGGGCGTGTGCGTCGTCCACGTCCCCGCGACGCGCGGTCGCCGGGACCTGTGCGAGCAGGGCTTCGACGTCGGGCCGGTCCGTCCACGCGATGGGCGCACCGGGTGCGAGGCGGGCGAGCACGGCGTGCAGCCGGGCCTGCTGCCGGTCGTCTGCGCCGGGTGCGACGACGAGTGCGTCGGCGAACTCGACCTGGCCCACGACGACCTGCGCGACCGTGCGGTCGTCGTCGGTGCCGGGCCGCAGGTCGACGTCGCCGGTGGCGTCGTCGAGCCAGGTCCGCCCGTCGATACAGGTCACGACGGCCTCGACGCGCACGTCGCGGGCGGCCGGCCCGTCGATCTGCCCGACCACCCCGGCGACCACGACGTGTTCGACGGCCCAGCACAACGCCTCGGGTTCGAGCTGCGGATCGAGGTGCAGGACGATCCTGTCGACGGTGCTGCGGGTGTGGAGGCGGCGCAGCAGCGGCAGGAGATCTTCGCGCAGGGTGCAGGAGACACAGCCGTGGGCGAGTTCGAGAACGTCGAGTTGTTCGCTGTCGACGGTCGTGAGGGTGCGCCGCAGGACGCCTTCGTCGAGGTGATCGAGGTCGTGGTGCACGACGACGGTGCCGGGCCGCAGCAGTGCTCGTGCGGCGCGGTGGGTCGGACCGCGCAGGCCGGACACGACGATCAGCGGTGTCCTGGTGTCCACCGAATCCACCTTTCGATAACGATTGTCATTAGCTGGACGGCAGCGTACAGTCGGCCACGCCATTTGTCGAAAATGATTGTCGTTACGCTCAGCGTGTCGGCGAGGAAGGACACATCGTGTCGGCGCACTGCCAGGTCACCGGACGCGCTCCCGGCTTCGGGAAGACCGTCTCCCACTCCCACGTCCGAACGAACCGCCGCTGGAACCCGAACATCCAGCGCAAGACGTACTTCGTGCCCTCGGAAGGCCGGCGCGTCACCCTCACCGTCTCCGCGAAGGGCATCAAGACCATCGACCGCGACGGCATCGACGCAGTCGTCGCCCGGCTGCGAGCACGGGGAGTGCGGCTCTGATGGCCCGCAACGAGATCCGCCCCATCGTCAAACTCCGCTCCACCGGCGGCACCGGATACACCTACGTCACCCGCAAGAACCGCCGTAACGACCCCGACCGTCTCGTCCTGCGCAAGTACGACCCGGTGCTGCGCCGGCACGTCGACTTCCGCGAGGAGAAATAGCGCGTGGCCAAGAAATCGAAGATCGCTCGCAACGAGCAACGCAAGCTCGTCGTCGCCCGCTACGCGCAGCGCCGCGCCGAACTGAAGGACGTCATCAGGCGGCCGTCGAGCACCGACGACGAACGCCGCGCCGCGCAGGCCGCACTGCAGAGACTGCCCCGGGACGCGAGTCCGGTAAGATTGCGCAATCGAGACGCTGCGGACGGCCGCCCGCGCGGCCACCTGCGAAAGTTCGGGCTCTCACGCGTGCGTGTGCGCGAGCTCGCCCACCGCGGGGAATTACCCGGCGTCCACAAGTCGAGCTGGTGAGGAGCACCGAATGGCAGTCAGGCGAGGACCGTCCAAGAAGGCACGCGCGCAGGAGAGCCGCCGCCCCAAGAAGAACCCGCTCTTCGCAGCGAAGATCGAGCACGTCGACTACAAGGATGTGAACCTGCTCCGCACGTTCATCTCCGACCGCGGCAAGATCCGCAGCCGTCGCGTCACGGGCCTGACCCCGCAGCAGCAGCGTCAGGTTGCCGTCGCGGTGAAGAACGCCCGCGAGATGGCACTGCTCCCCTACGTCAGCAGCAAGTAGGAACAGCATTCCGACGCCGCCCCGTCCACATCCGGACGGGGCGGCGTCGTCGTACCCGGGCACGAGTGTGCAGTTGTCGTCGATATCCGGGCGCTTTCGCAACAAGAACTGCACACTCACACCGGAGCACCCGCCGCACGCAGGCACCTGCGGACCCGTTCCACGATCGACCTCGGGCGGGTCCGGAGCTGCTCCGAATTCACCCGGACCACCGACCATCCCAGCGACACGAACGCGTCGTACCGTTCGATGTCCTTCGTCCGTTGCCGTTCGTCGGTCCAGTGGTGGATGCCGTCGTACTCGACGACCGTGCGCCACTCCCGCCAACCCATGTCGGCCCAGCCGACGATGCGATTCTCGTCGAGAATCGGAAGCTGCGTCTGCGGCGCGGGCAGCCCGTTGCTCACCAGCAGAAGTCTCACTCGTGTCTCCGGGAGCGACTCTGCTCCCGGGTCCACCAGGGGGACGACGGCGCGCACCTGCTCCAGCCCACGTGCGCCGACGTACCGCTCCGCTACCCGCAGGATGCACGCAGGGTCCAGACCGGTGGCCCGGCACAGCGCGTCGAGCTGCTCTACGGCCTGCGCCGGTCGCAGCCACCGGGCGAGATCGAACGCGGTCCGGTCCGGCGTCGTCACCGTCATTGCGTCGACGGTGCAGATCTCGTCCTCGGCCAGCGCGTCGCCGTGCACCAGGATTCCGTCGGTCCCGCGACGACTGCCGGTCCGGATGAGCTCGGCGGGCATGCGAGGGTCGATCCACCTGCTGCCGTGCACGGCAGCGGCCGACCGGCCGGCCAGCACCCCGTCCCCGGACGCCCACAGCAACGCCGCGCGAGCACGACGCAGCGCCGTCACCTCGGCGTCGGGATGGATGTAGACATTGCGGTGCAGCCGCCGCATCCCCCGCAGCCGGTGCGGGTCAGGCATTGCCGGGCCAGCGCGTCCGTACCGCAGAACGGTTCGTCGAATTCCCCCATGAGGTCGAGAGTGCCCGCAACCCGAAGCGCGGGGAAGCCCGGATTCGGGATCTGTGGACAGCTCCGCGAGTGGGCACAAGTTGCTGTAAAAACCGGCATCCGACAACCATTTGTGCACACTCGCCCCCGGCTCGGGCACGAAAAATCGGACGACAATAGGAGTGGGCGCCGTCTACGGTCCGTCGCGGAACACCGACGACCGAGGAGGAAGCAGCAGTCATGTCCGAGTTCCCGCTCTCACTGAGCGGTCAGCCCATCGTCCGGCTGTGGGCGCACGAACACGAGATTGAACCGCAGGCACTGGCCCAGCTGCGCAACATCGCGCGGCTCGACCCGGTGCGCATTGTCGCGGTCATGCCCGACGTGCACCTCGGCAAGGGCGCCACCGTCGGCTCGGTCATCGCCATGCACGACGCCGTGGCGCCGGCGGCGGTCGGAGTGGACATCGGCTGCGGAGTCGCCGCGGTGAAGACATCGCTGACCGCGGCGGACCTGCCCGGCGATCTCGGTCCCCTGCGAGCGGCGATCGAGAAGGCCATCCCCGTCGGATTCTCCCTCCACAAGAGCCCGGTCAAGACCCGACGGCTCGGCGGGACGATCGAGAGCCGGTCCGCCCGGCTGTGGGAGCGGTCGAAGGAACTGCACGCCCCGGTTGCGCGGGCACTGGCCAAGGCACCGTGCGCGGTCGGCACCCTCGGCGGCGGCAACCACTTCATCGAGTTGTGCCTCGACGCCGACGACGCGGTCTGGCTGACGCTGCACTCCGGGTCGCGCAACATCGGCAAGGAACTGGCCGAACGCCACATCAGTGTCGCCAAGCACCTGCCGCACAACCGCGACCTTCCCGACCGCGACCTGGCCTACTTTCTCGCAGGGGCCCCCGAGATGGATGCGTACCTGTTCGATCTGCGCTGGGCCCAGGACTACGCGGCCCTGTCCCGCGCGGTGATGGTCGCGCTGTTCCGCGACGTGGTGACCGAGGCGTTCCCGCAGGTCCGGTTCACCGACGAGATCAACGTTCACCACAACTACGTCGGGAGCGAGACCGTCGACGGTGTCGAGTACGTCGTCACCCGCAAGGGCGCGATCCGGGCCGGGTCCGGCGACCTGGCGCTGATCCCCGGATCGATGGGGACCGGCTCGTACGTGGTGCGCGGCCTCGGCAACCCGCGGTCGCTGTACTCGGCGTCGCACGGGGCAGGCCGCCGGATGAGCAGGGGTGCCGCGAAGCGCACCTTCACCGTCGACGATCTGCGCGCCCAGACCGCCGGGGTCGAATGCCGCAAGGATGCCGGTGTGGTCGACGAGATCCCGGGCGCCTACAAGGACCTGAACGAGGTGATCGCCGCGCAGGACAACCTCGTCGAGGTGGTCACCCACCTGCGTACGGTTCTGTGCGTGAAGGGCTGAAACCCGCGCGGATACCGGGTGTGACCCGGGTCATCGGGGTCTGATCTCTAGACTCGGCCGTCGTGTCTGGCGTGGTTGCGGGGTTCAGTGTCATCTTCGTGATCATCGCGATCGGATTCGTCCTCGGCCGCACCGGAACGCTCGGTCCCGAGGGGCAAGTGGTGCTCAGCCGCCTGGTGTTCTTCGTCGCGACCCCGGCGCTGCTGTTCGACGCACTCGCCACCTCCGACCTTTCGGTCATCTTCTCCCCCACGCTGTACGTCGCCGCCGCCACCGCGTTCGCGATTGCCGCGCTGTACCTGGTGATCGCGAAGCTGTGGCTGCGGCGCCCGTTGCCGGAGCTCACCATCGGGGCGCTCGCCGCGTCGTACGTGAACTCCGCGAATCTGGGCATTCCGATCGCGGTGTTCGTCCTCGGCGACGCGTCGTTCGTCGCGCCACTGCTGCTGTTCCAGATCGTGCTGTTCTCCCCGATCGCGCTCACGATCCTGGACCTGTCGACGATGCGGGCCGGTGCGTCCCGCATGGAGACCGTGACCGCGCCGTTCAAGAATCCGATCGTGCTGGCCGGCGCAGCGGGCCTGATCGTCGCGGTCACCGGGGTGACGCTGCCGGCCGCCGTGCAGCAACCGTTCCACCTGCTCGGCGGCGCGTCCGTCCCGGGGGCGCTGCTCGCGTTCGGGTTGTCGCTGCAGGGGGTGAAGGTCCTCGAGAAGGGGCAGAGCCCGCGTCGCGACGTCGCGCTCGCCTCGGTCCTCAAGATCGGTGTGCAGCCGGTGCTCGCGTATCTGATGGCGCGCTACCTGCTCGGTCTGGAAGGTCACGAGTTGTTCGCGATCGTCGTGGTCGCGACCCTGCCGACCGCGCAGAACGTGTTCGTCTACGCGAGCCGCTACGGCCGCGGGATGGTTCTGGCCCGCGACGCAGCGCTCGTGACGACCCTCGCATCGATCCCCGCCATCGGCCTCGTCGCCCTCCTGCTCGCATGATCGGCGCATAACGTGGGGTCCATGCGTCTGCCGTCGATCCTCGCCTGCGCCCTGACGCTTGCCGCGTGCGCTGCCGGCGACGCCGACGCGCCGCCGCTGCCGCAGGCGCCGACCCCCGCCGGCGCGACCGTGTTCACCGCACGCGCCGACCTGCTCGACCCGCATCCTGTGGAGATCACGTCGTGGTCGCCGGCGGGCGACGGCATCGCCGTGCACTTCGAGACCGGTACGCCCGAGTGCTACGGCGTCGACGCGACCGTCACCGAAACCGACAGCGCGGTCGCGGTCGCGCTGGAGGGCGGAACGCTGCCGGAGGCCGCGGACCGCATGTGCATCCAGATCGCCGTGACCGGCGTCCTCGAACTGCCGCTGCAGGCACCGCTCGCCGGTCGTACCGTGACGGCCGGTTGATCCGTGTCGTACGTATCCCGCCACTGGCTGATCTACCTGTGCACCGCGACCGCGCTGCTGCACGCCGCGTTCCAATCCGTCCGCGTGCTGGTGTCCTATCGGGTGCTGGCGCTCGGCGGGGACGCCACCACCATCGGCGCGATCACCGCGCTGTACGCGATCGTGCCGCTCGTCGCCGCCGTCCAGTTCGGACGGGCGGTGGATCGGCACCACGCTGCGGGCATCCTGCGTTCCGGTGTCGTCCTGACGACGGCCGGTGTCGCGGTGATCGCGCTGAGCCCGAATCTGCCGGTGCTCGGCGTCGGCAACGTCGTGCTCGGGCTGGGCCAGCTGCTGGTCACCGTGTCGGGACAGGCCTTCGTGTCGATCCTGTCGCCACCGGACCGCCTCGACCGCGGCTTCGCCTGGCTCACCCTCGGGGTGTCGGTCGGGCAGGCCGCCGGCGTACCTCTCGCCGGGGCGATCGCCGCGGCGGGCGGGGACGATCCGACGGCCGTGAACACCACCCCGGCGCTGCTGGTGATGACCGCGATCTCCGCGGTGGCGCTGCCGTTCGTCGTCGGACTGCGTGAACCTCCCGAGTCCGGCCGCCGCGGCGCCGACGACGCACCGCAGTCGGTGCTGTCGATGCTGCGCACCCCCGGCATGAAACCGGCGATGCTGTCGAGTCTCGTGGTGCTCGCGGCCGTGGATCTGGTGGTCGTGTACCTGCCGCTGCTCGGCGCCGAATTCGGGTTCGGCGTGCTGCTCGTGTCGGCTCTGCTCACCGCCCGCACGATCGCGTCGATCGCGTCGCGCGCGCTGTTGCCGTGGGCGTTGCGCCGGTTCCCGCGGCGGGCGCTGCTGATCTCCGCGACCGCCGCGACGATCGTCCCCGTCGCGCTGATCCCGCTCGTCCCGAACCCGTGGGTGATCGGCGCGCTCCTCGCGATCTGCGGCATGTTCTGGGGTGTCGGCCAGCCCCTGACCATGACCTGGGTGGTGCAACTGGTCTCGGCGTCGGACCGCGCCTCGGCCCTCGCGGTCCGCTTGACCGGCAACCGCTTGGGACAGGTCGCGATCCCGCTCGCGGCCGGCGCGGTCGCGGGTGTGGCGGGCACGGCGTCGGTG
>NZ_JBMBTE010000027.1:0-53134 GCF_048897285.1 Rhodococcus sp. O3 | reverse complement strand
CGTGCGCACCGACGCCGTCGACGTCGACGAGATCCAGGCCCGCGCCCTCGCACTGCTCGACCAGCTCTCCGCGATCGACGCGCAGCTCGCGCTGGTCGCCGAGCAGAGCGGCCTGGCGGCGCGCGCCCGGCGCAGCGACCTCGAGAAGCAGAAGGCCACCATCATGCGCACGCTCGGCGCGCTGGAGAAGGCGCGGCTCAGCGCCCTGTCCTGATCCCCTGCCGCCGGACGCGGCATCCCCGGTTTTTCCGGTTCCCGCCCGCCACCAGACGGTAGCGTGACGGCTGTCACATCACGTGCAGCCGAAGAGGTTCGCCCCGCTGATCGGACCACCGACCCGGGTCGATCCGGGGAGGAGCCGACATGGCAGTCGAACCGGCAGGAACACGCGGGGACATCGAGCATCTGCGGACCGATCCCGACCTTCCCCCGGTCGGGGTCGTGGACCGGACGCCGATTTCCCCCACCGCCCGCGTCGTCTTCCTCGTCCTGGCGATTCTCGGGGCGATCGCGTGGGCAATGATCGCCCTGGTCCGCGGCGAGAACATCAACGCGGTGTGGTTCGTGATCGCGGCGGTGTGCAGTTATCTGATCGCGTTCCGCTTCTACGCCCGGTTCATCGAGCGCAAGATCGTGCAGCCGCGCGACGATCGGGCGACACCGGCCGAGGAGTTGGAGAACGGCAAGGACTACATGCCGACCGACCGCCGGGTGCTGTTCGGTCACCACTTCGCGGCGATCGCCGGGGCCGGTCCCCTCGTCGGCCCGGTCCTGGCCGCGCAGATGGGATACCTGCCGGGAACCCTCTGGATCATCGTCGGTGTCGTGTTCGCCGGGGCGGTCCAGGACTTCCTGGTGCTGTGGATCTCGTCGCGGCGGCGCGGCCGCAGCCTCGGCCAGATGGCCCGCGACGAGCTCGGCCCGATCGGCGGCGTCGCCGCACTGATCGCCGTGTTCGTCATCATGATCATTCTCATCGCGGTGCTCGCGCTGGTCGTCGTCAACGCGCTCGCCGAGAGCCCGTGGGGCCTGTTCTCCATCGCCATGACCATCCCGATCGCGCTGTTCATGGGCGTGTACCTGCGGTACCTGCGGCCCGGGAAGGTCTCGGAGGTCTCGCTCATCGGCGTGGTTCTGTTGCTGCTGGCGATCATCGGCGGCGGATGGGTCGCCGAAACCGAGTGGGGCGCCAACTGGTTCACGCTGTCGAAGGTGACGATCGCGTGGCTGCTCATCGCCTACGGCTTCGCCGCGGCGGTGCTGCCCGTGTGGCTGCTGCTGGCCCCGCGCGACTACCTGTCGACGTTCATGAAAGTCGGCACGATCGCGCTGCTCGCCGTCGGCATCCTCATCGCCCGGCCGGCACTGGAGATGCCCGACGTCACCCCGTTCGCGATCGCCGGCAACGGGCCCGCCTTCGCCGGATCGCTGTTCCCGTTCCTGTTCATCACCATCGCGTGCGGCGCATTGTCCGGTTTCCATGCGCTGATCGCGTCGGGTACGACCCCGAAGCTGCTCGAGAAGGAGAAGCAGATCCGGCTGATCGGCTACGGCGGCATGCTGACCGAGTCGTTCGTCGCGATCATGGCGCTGGTCACCGCGTGCATCATCGATCAGCACCTGTACTTCGCGCTCAACGCCCCCGAGGCCCTGACCGGTGGTACCCCGGAGACCGCCGCGACCTACGTCAACGGCCTCGGTCTCGGCGGCCCGGACATCACCCCGGAGCAACTCACGGTCGCCGCCGAAGCGGTCGGCGAGGAGTCGATCATCTCCCGCACCGGCGGGGCGCCGACACTCGCGTTCGGTATGTCGCAGGTGCTCAGCGACCTGTTCGGGGGCGACAGCCTCAAATCGTTCTGGTACCACTTCGCGATCATGTTCGAGGCGCTGTTCATCCTCACCACCGTCGACGCCGGCACCCGCGTCGCCCGGTTCATGCTGTCGGATTCGCTCGGCAACTTCGGTGGGCCCGCCCGCCGGTTCAAGGATCCGTCGTGGCGTCCGGGCGCATGGTTCTGCACGCTCGTCGTCGTCGGGCTGTGGGGTGCGATCCTGCTGATGGGTGTCACCGACCCGCTCGGCGGCATCAACACGCTGTTCCCGCTGTTCGGTATCGCCAACCAGTTGCTCGCCGCGATCGCGCTGACCGTGGTGCTGACCATCGTCGTGAAGAAGGGCCTGCTCAAGTGGGCGTGGATTCCGGCGGTGCCGCTCGTGTGGGATCTCGTGGTGACGATGACCGCGTCGTGGCAGAAGATCTTCTCGTCCGATCGGGCGGTCGGCTACTGGGCGCAGCACCGCGCGTTCGTCGACGCGAAGAACTCGGGCGCCACCAGCTTCGGATCGGCCCGCACACCGGAGGCGATCAACGCGGTCATCCGCAACACGTTCATCCAGGGCACCCTGTCGATCGTGTTCGCGGTGCTGGTGCTCATCGTCGTTGCCGCCGGGGTGGTGGTGTGCGTGCGCGCGGTGCGGGCCGGTGGCCTGCCCACGACCGAAACCCCCGACGTCCCGTCGAAGATCTTCGCGCCCGCCGGATTCGTGCCCACCCCTGCCGAACGGGACCTGCAGAAACAGTGGGACGAACTGATCCACGCGGGGAAGGTCCGGGTGCCCGGTGCGGCGCACGTGCACCCCGACCATGCGCACCGGGACCATACGCATCCGCACAGCGAGGACGGTGGGTCGTGACCGCTCGGCTTCGCCGCGTCTGGTGGTGGGTCGGGGCGCTGATGGGCGACCACGACTACGCGCGGTACGTCGAACTGCACCGGCGGCTCCACCCGGGCGAACCGGTGCCGACCGAACGCGAGTACTGGCGGGACCGGCACGCGGCGACCGATTCGAATCCCGGCGCCCGCTGTTGCTGAACGTTCCGTGGATACCGCGGTGTCAGCCACCGAGCGCGAACGCGACGAGAAAGCCGGCCGCTGTCGACAAGCCGACCCACCAACCGCCCTCCCGATACGCCTCGGGCATCAGCGAATCCGCGAGCACGGCGATCGTCGCGCCCCCGGCGAAGGCCTGGATCTCCGCGATCGGCTGTGGCGAGATCGAGTCCGCCGCGGCATTCGCAGCGACCACCACCAGTACGAGCGCGATGGCGGTCGCCGTCCACAGCAGACCTGCCCGGCGGCGGTCGAAGTTCGGTTGCCCGCGCATGGACGCCGCACCCGCGACCGCTTCGGGCACGTTGCCCACCGCGATCGCCACCAGCAGGACGAGACCGCCCTCGGCACCGAGCGAGACACCGAGGGCCGTGTTCTCCGGGATCCCGTCGAGGAGTGCGCCGAGCATCAGGGCGAAACCGAGCGCCGCGGATCCGAGGCGGTTCTCGATCAGGTGGTCGGCAACCACATAGACCAGGGCACCGAGCATCAGGGCGATCCCGGCGACGACGACACCCTCCGACTCGAACGCCGGCTGGAACAGTTCGGTCGACACCGCCGCGACCATCGCTCCGGCACCGAACGCCATCAGTCCGGCCAGCAGCGGCTTCGGCAGGTCGTAGCGCAGGCCGATGACGGCGCCGACGAGCATCGGTAGCGCAGTGCCGAGACCGTAGTAGAGGGCGGTCGACATGCCGTGATGGTATTGCCGGCCGTCGACTCGTGCGGATTCGTCAGGCCGCGACGAAGCCCTTCGCGCGGTCGATGTCGACGTCGGACCACAACGTGGTCGGGGGCAGTTCGGCGCGCACCAGCGGGATCACCTCCTCCGCGAATCGGCGCAGGGTGTCCTTCTGCTGCTCGAAATCCAGTACGTGGTTGATGGACACCGACTGCAGGACGTGCCCGAAACTCTCGTGGTAGTCGAGGATCTTCTCGGCGACCCGTTGCGGGGAACCGACCAGCGCCGGCCCGCGTTCGACCGCGTCCTCGATGGTGCGGAAGCTGGTGACCTTCCCGACCGCCGCCGGATCGTGCTTGCGCTGATCGGATTGGCGGACGATCCCTTCGTAGATCGGCCGGTACTCGTCGATCGCCTGCTCCGTGGTGTCCGCGAGGAACAATCCGCCCGAACCCGAACCGACGTATGCCTGCGCGGGGTCGTGCCCGTGCGCGGCGTACTGCTCCCGGTAGCGGTCGATGAGCACCTTGTAGTTCTCCCGCGGCTGCAGCGCGTTCGCGGTCACGATCGGATCGCCCCACTTCGCGGCGAGGTCGACGGCGTGCGCCGACGTCGCCGAGCCGTGCCAGATCCGGAACGGTCCGGCGAACGGTCGCGGCAGCGTCGTCACGTCGGTGAGCGGCGGCCGGTGCTCCCCGGTCCAGTCGACGTGCTCCTCGCGCAGCAACGTGCGCAGCAATTCGTAGTTCTCCGTCAGGTATTCGTACTGCCTGCCGATGTCCAGCCCGAACAGCGGATACTGCAGTACCTCGTTGCCCTTGCCGATCACGATCTCAAGGCGACCGCGACTGAGCTGATCGACGGTGCTCAGATCCTCGGCGACCCGGACCGGATCGAGAACGGACAGGACCGTGACGCCGGTGGACAGCAGAATCCGGTCGGTGGCCTGCGCAATCGCACCGAGCACGACCGTCGGGCTCGACGACAGCACGTCACCCGCGTGCCGTTCCCCCACCGAATAGCTGTCGATGCCGAGCTGCTCGGCCAGCACCGCCATCTCGACGACCCGTTCGAGCCGGTCGGCAGGTGGGACGACCCGGCCGGTGACCGGATGCGGCGGATTGAAGATGATGTCGAGGATCTGGAAGCGCACCCGACGGAGTCTCGCGCCCGCCGGCCGCGAAGCCCAGGGATGTACTCGCCGTGACCGGAACTCCCGAGTTCGGGTCGACTGCGTTCCCGGCGACCCGGGTTTTACATATAGGCCGTTGCAAAAGTCGCTGCCCACCACCACCATCATGGAGTGAGACGACATCGGGGCAGATTGTCCGATTCGTCATGCTGTTGGATACCCTGAGCTGACGACGGCCCGGAGGGGACGCACCTATCGGGAGCGGTGGCCTTCGTTCAGCTCGTGCTTTGTCGAAGGAGTCCGCGTGAGCGTTCCGACCCCCGGTCGCGCCGGGGTGCCGTCGTGGCGAGCGCTGCGCAGTGCGCTGCCACGACCCCGGCTGTCCGCCCTGCTCGACCGTGAGTCGGCACTGACGATGGTCTTCGCGCCCGCCGGTTTCGGCAAACGCACGCTGGTCGCGTCGT
The DNA here is from genome assembly GCF_048897285.1 of Rhodococcus sp. O3. Lineage (NCBI taxonomy): Bacteria > Bacillati > Actinomycetota > Actinomycetes > Mycobacteriales > Nocardiaceae > Rhodococcus > Rhodococcus sp. O3. The sequence continues at coordinate 47,962 of NZ_JBMBTE010000027.1, read as the reverse complement.
GGCTGCATGCCGGCGGCGCCCCCGACCGTTCCGTGCTGTGGGTGCCGCCGCTGCCGGACGATGCCACCGAGGACGAGGTCTGGGCCGTGGTCCTGGATTGTTGCCGGCGCGCCGGGCTCTCCGTGCCGGAAGCCACCGCGGGGCCGCGCGATCTTCTCGTCCGCGTCCTGGACTCGTCGGAGACACCGATCGTGCTGGTCCTGTCCGGGGTACCCGTCACGACCGGACGGACCCTCATCGCCCCTCTGCTCGATCTGCTCGACGAGTCCCACACCGTCGACGTGATCGCGTGCATGCAGGGCAGCACCTCCGCGCTGCTGAGCATCACCGCCCGCGGCATCGACTCCACGTTCGTCTCCGCCGACGACCTGGCGTTCACCCGGGAGGAAACCACCGACCTGTTCCACCGGCACGGGGTCACCTTGCACGATGCGGCGCTCGGCGACCTGCACAACACGCTCGGCGGGGTGCCGGCGCTGGTGTCCGCCGCGGCCGCGGTCGTGCGCAACCGCCCGACCAGCCGTACCGGTCAGCACGGTCTGCCCGATCCGGGTGTGGCCGCGCTCCTCGACAAGTACGTCGACGAGCGTCTCGCACGGCTCGGCCCCGAACATCGGGCGTTCGCGCTGTCGATCGCCGCCGCGAGCCGCATCACCCCGGAGGACGCCGTCGCCTTGACCGGGCGCCCGGACGCGGGCCGGTTCATGGTGCACCTCGAGACGGTCGGCCTGATGGTCGGCTCGTTCGGCGTCGACGTTCCCACCTGGTGGTGGCCGCCGGCCCTCCGTGAGCGCGTGATGGCGGTGTCCCGCCGAGAGAACCCCGGCCGTCTCGACGAGTTGCTGGCCCGGCTCGCCCGGTCCGAGATGGATGCGGGCAGGCCCTCGGCGGCGGCGCTCTATGCAGCCGAATCCGGGAACTGGCCGCTCGCAGCGGAAATCGTTCAGCGTTCCTGGGTGGACATGGCCTCGAACCGGTTCGGTGAGCTCGTCCGGGTGATGCGGGCGCTGCCCGACGACGTGGTCGTCGACAATCCCGAGCTGCGGGCCGGGCGGGCCCTGGTCACCTCGATGATCGACGACCATCCGCTCCTGGGGGAGCAACTCGCCGACGACCCCTCGACGCTCACGGATCCGGCCCGCCACACCGAAGCCGTCAACCACCTGTACGTGGCGACCGCGCAGACGATCGCGCTGCGCCGGGCCGGCGACATCGCGGAGGCCGCGACGCGCACTCTGCAGTTCGAACCGCTCGTGTCGAGCATCACGGCCCGTCGGCCCGCCGTCTTCGGTGAACAGCTGCCGCTGTTGCGGATGCAGTGGGCCCTGACCCTGCAGCTCGCCGGGCACCTGCCCGAGGCGACGACCATCTTCCGGCGCGCCTACCAGAGCGGCGTGTCGTACGAACTGGGTTTCGTGGCCCATCAATCCGCCGGGGGCTCGGCGCTGGGCTGGGCGCTGGCCGGCGACAACACCCGGGTCCGCGAATGGCTCGACCGGGCCCGCCGCTACGACAACGCCGGGTCGTGGTCCGGCGCAGCCAAGGTTTCCGGCCGGGCGGCGGCGGTCCTGCAGCATCTCGATGTGCTCGACCTCGCCCCCGCGAAGGAAACGCTCGAACTCCTCGGCCGGCCGAGTGTGCGCGAAGAACTGTGGGCGTTCGTCGCCTACGCCCACTCGCAGTACGCGCTGACCACCCACGACGCCTACTCGGGTCTGACCTGGTTGCACCAGGCCATCGCTGCACACAGTGACAAGCACTCGGCCGGTGCGTTCTCGCGGGTCCTGCTCACCGCCGTCGAGGTGGACCTGCAACTCGCACTCGGCAACGGCAATCTGGCGCGTGCGACGGTCGACGAGGAACCGTCCAACCACCCGTTCCTGGTGGTGGCGGCCGCGCGCGTCGAACTGCTCACCGGTCACCCCGAGGTCGCGTCGAAACTGCTCAAACGGGTCTCCTGGACCGACTGCGGTTATCCGCGCGCCCACCTCGAGGCACTGCTGCTCGAGGCTGCGGCCCAGGTCGATCGGGACGGGCACGACGACGCCGTGCGTGCCTGGAACCGCGCGTGCATGCTCTCCGTCCGGCTCGGCAATCGCCGCGCGTTCACGACGCTGCCCCCGCGCTACATCGAGACGCTGGTCGCGTGGAGCGGCACGCCGGTGCCGGGTGGAGCGGTCGAGTCGATATTCGTCGACACCATCGCCCGGGTCGAGTTGTCGCCGCGGGAGGCGGGAGTGCTGGCACTGCTCGCGCGCGGATCGACGCTCGGGGAGATCGCCAAGGAACTGTTCGTCTCCCCGAACACGGTGAAGACCCAGCTGCGCAGCATCTACCGCAAACTCGGTGTGCACACGCGCTACGAAGCGGTGGGCCGCGCGCGGGAGCTGCGGCTGCTTCCCACGACCGACCTGACCTGACCGTCGCGGCCCGCCGATTGGCCGTGTCACGCTGCGGGTATGCCCCGGTCCATGAGCGAGGAGACACAGCGCGAGGAGACACAGCGCGTGGAGACACAGCGCGTGGAGACACAGGCGGCACCGTCGGAACTCCACGTGGTGGTGACCGGCGCGACGGGCAACGTGGGCACCGCCGTGGTGCGGGCGCTCGGCGAGCAGGACGCCGTGAAATCGATACTCGGCGTTGCGCGTCGCGCCACCGAGTGGACCGCTCCGAAGGCCCGGTTCGACGCGGTCGACGTCGCCACCGGGGAGCTGGACTCCACGATGCACGGCGCCGACGCTCTGATCCATCTCGCGTGGCTGTTCCATCCCACGCACAAACCCGAGAAGACGTGGGAGAACAACGTCCTCGGCACGATCCGGACGCTCACCGCTGCGGCGGACGCGCAGGTTCCGGTGATCGTGGTCGCGTCGTCGGTGGGCGCCTACTCGCCGGGCCCGGAGGACGGGCACGCCGTCGACGAGTCGTGGCCGACCCACGGCTGGCCGGGCGCAGCGTATCCGCGGGAGAAGGCCTATCTCGAACGGTGGCTCGACGTGTTCGAACGCGAGCACCCGCACATCCGGGTCGTGCGGATGCGGCCCGGTTTCATCTTCCAGCGCGGCTCGGCGTCGGCGCAGCGCCGCATCTTCGGGGGTCCGTTCGTCCCCGGTTCGCTGGTGCGCGCGATCCCCGTGGTGCCCGACATGCCCGGCCTGAGCATGCAGATTCTGCACGCCGACGACGTCGCCGACGCCTACGTCCGGGCCGTGCTGCGACCGGTGCGCGGTCCCTTCAACGTCGCCGCCGAACCCCCGGTCGACGCCCACACTCTCGGGGATCTGCTCGGTGCCCGGGTCGTCCCGGTGCGCAGCGGTCTCGTACGGTCCGCGGCCGCGGCCGCATGGCACACCCACCTCGCGCCGGCCGAGCCCGGGCTGTTCGACACCGTGCTCCGGCTGCCGCTGATGGACTGTGCCCGGGCACGATCCGAGCTGGGCTGGTCACCGGCCCACTCCCCCGCCGAGGTTCTCCGGGAGTTCGTCGACGGACTGCGCTCCGGAGCCGGCCTGCCGACCCCGCCGCTGGCGCCGGACAGCGTGCGCGGCCGGATACAGGAACTGGCCACCGGTGTGGGAGCACGACCCTAGGCCCGGCCGGCGGTGACAGTGTCTTGCGGCGGTGTCGTGGCCGCGAGGCGCTCGGCACGCAGATCCAGTGCCCACACGCCCACCGCGGAGACCGCCAGGGCGACACCGGCGATGCACGCCCCGGACCACCCGCCCGTCGTCCACGCAACGGTCCCCAGCGCCGAGCCTGAGGCCCCACCGACGAAGTACGCCACCATGTACACGGAGTTCATGCGGGCCCGCGCCGCGGGCTCCAGCGCGAAGACGACATTCTGGTTGGTGATGTGCACGCCCTGCACCGCGAGGTCGACGGCGACGAACCCGATCAGGAACCACGCAAGGCTGTGGCCACCGGCGGCGAGCGCGGCCCACGACGCGACGAGCAGGACTACGGAGATGCCGGTCGTGAGCCGGGCGTATCCGCGGTCCGCGGCCCTTCCCACGAAGCTCGCGGCGAGCGCACCGGCCGCCCCGGCGAGACCGACCAGGCCGATCTGCGCGTCGCCGAATCCGTAGGGTTCGCCGGCCAACAGGAACGTCATCGTCGAGAACAGGACCGCCAGCGATCCGAACGACACCGCGCCGAGCAGCGCGCGGGTGCGCAGCCGCCGATGCGTGCGCGCGAGGGTGCCGAGCGACCGCAGCGTCGCCGCGTAACCGGTCGATGCGGTGGGCCGCGAGCTCGGCAGCTTCCGCCACAGCGCGACCGCGACGACGATCAGCGCGACCGCCCCGGCCCGGTACACGGTGGTCCAGCCACCGAGTTCGGCGAGCAGTCCGGCGACGCTGCGCGCCGACAGGATCCCCAGCAGCAGCCCGCTCATCACGGTGCCGATGGCCCGTCCGCTCCGTTCCGGTTCGGCGAGGGTCGCGGCGAACGGCACCAGCACCTGCGCGGCGACGGAGAACAGACCGGTGACGGCGATACCGGCAGTGAGGACGCCGATGTTCGGAGCGAATCCGCTGGCCACCTGCCCGGCGGCCGCGAGGATCATCAGGCCGACGGCGAGTCGTCGCTTGTCGAGCATGTCCCCGAGCGGCACGAGGAACAGCAGTCCGAGCGCATAGGACACCTGGGCGACGGTGACGGTGAACGCGGCTGCCGAGTGCGAGGTGCCGAGAGCCGTGGCGATGGTGTCGAGCAGCGGCTGGTTGACGTAGTTCGCGCCCACACACAATCCGGTCGCCAACGCCATGAGCAGCAGAACCGGGGTCGTCAGTGCGGGTCGCGGTGAAGCCATACCGATCAGGCTTCCGTGCCCCACCCGTGTCTGTCCAACCGGCCGTGTCTATCCAACCGGCGCAGCCTGTCCCCGCCCGGCTCAGTCCTTTCGCTGACGTTCCAGGACCTCGCCGATGATCCGGGCCGCGTCGGGAAACGCCCCGGGGTCGGGACCGGAGAAGTTCATCCGCAGGTGCGGGCCCGTGGGTTCGGCGGGAAACCATTCGTCGCCCGCGGTCACGACGACCCCCGCGGCCTCGCAGTCGCGGACGAGTGCGGTGACGTCGGTGTGCTCGGGCAGCCGCGCCCACAGGTTCAGGCCGCCCGCGGGCAGGGCGTCGAGGTGCAGCCCGGGCGCGTGCTCGCGGAGGGACCGGGCGAGCAGATCCCGGCGGGCGGCGAGTTGCGGCCGCAGGCCGCGCAGGTGGGTGCGCCACCCGGGTTGCGTGACGACATCGACGGCGACCGCTTGGAGGACACCGCTGACATACATCGACTGGGCCTGCACCTCGGCGAGGATGCGGTCGCGGGCGGGTCCCCGCGCGACGATCCCGGCGACCCGCACGGCCGGGGACACGCTCTTGGTCAGCGACCGGACGTAGACGACGTGCCCGTTGTCGTCGCGCGTCGCGAGCGGCACCGGATCGGCGGTGATCCCGAAGTCGTGTGCCCAGTCGTCCTCGACCAGGAAGGCCCCGGCGTCGCGGACGAGGCGGAGGACGTCGTCGGCCAGGTCCGGCGACCACTGCGCGCCGGTGGGATTCGCGAAGTTCGGTTGCGCGTAGAAGGCGCGGGCTCCGGTGCGCTCGAACGCGCGGGCGAGTTCCCCCAGGTCGGGACCGCCGGCCCCGCTGGGGACGGGCACAACCTGCACGCCGGCCTGCGCGGCCGCGACCATCGCGCCCCAGTAGGTGGGTGATTCCACGAGCAGCGGGTTGCCCGCTCCGACCAGCGCGTGGAATGCGGCGCTGAGCCCGCTCTGGCTGCCGGGGACGACGACGGTGTCGCTCGGCGTCGGGGGTGCCACACCCAGCGGGGTCGCGGCCCCGAGTTCGGTCGCGAACCAGGCCTGGAGTTCGGGGAGGCCCGCGGTCGGTGGGCGCCCGACGACGGCGTCGCTGCGGGCGACGCGACCGAAGGCACTTCGTACCAGCCGTTCCGGTAGCAGTTCCCGGTCGGGGTAGCCGGAGTGCAGCGCGATCACATCGTTCGGGAGGGTGCGGAGCGAGGCGGGCAGCCGCGGGACGCGGCGGTCCGGCGAACCCAGCGCCGCGGTCTGCCACCCGTAGTCCCTGGGTCCCGCCACCCGGACGGACCGGACGAAAGTGCCTACCCCGGGGCGGCTTTCCACCGATCCCTGCGCTTGGAGAGTCCGCAGGGCGGCCTGCACGGTGACGGGGCTCGCGCTGTACTTCGCGACGAGGGCGCGCGTCGCCGGGAGTTTCGCGCCCGGCGGTGCCGTCGCGATCCAGCGCCGAAGATCGGACACGATCCGGGCACTACTGCTATCGTCGGACATGAGAGCCAATAGTAGCGCTACTACCGCGCACAGCCAGGTGCTATCGACCCCGAAGAGCGGCCTCGGGTGGGGCCTGGCGGGTGTGGTGGCGTTCTCCCTCACCCTGCCGCTCACCCGGATCGCGGTGCACGACGGCGCCATGTCCGCGATCTTCGTCGGAATCGGCCGCGCGGTCGTCGCGGCCCTGTTCGCGGCCGCCGCACTGGCCCTCACCCGGCAACGACGACCCCGCGGCGCGCAATGGATTCGGCTCGCGGTGGTCGCCGGCGGGGTCGTGATCGGGTTCCCCGTCCTCACCGCATACGCGCTGACCACAACGTCCGCGACTCACAGCGCGGTGGTGATCGCCCTGCTCCCCGCGGCGACCGCGGTCGCCGCCGTGGTGCGGGGCCGGGAGCGGCCGGCGCCGTCGTTCTGGGTCACCGCCGCCGTTTCCGCGACCGCCGCGGTGGCATTCGGCATGCTGCAGTCGGGTGAGTTCGGCGGATTGCACCCGGCCGATCTACTGCTGCTCGCCGCCGTCCTCGCCGCCGCGATCGGCTACGCCGAAGGTGGCCTGCTGGCACGCGAACTCGGTTCCTGGCAGACCATTTCGTGGGCGCTCGTGCTCAGCGCACCGGTCACCCTCGCCGTGACCGTGCTCGCCGTCGCCGACCACCGGCCCACCGGCACGGCCACCCAGTGGGCGGCATTCGCCTATCTGGCCGTGGTGAGCATGTTCCTGGGCTTCTTCGCCTGGTACCGGGGTCTGGCGATCGGCCCGATGACGCGGGTGAGCCAGATCCAGCTCACCCAGCCGGTGATGACGATCTGCTGGGCCGCGGTGCTTCTCGGCGAACCGCCGACGGTGTCCGTTGTCGTCGGTGGCGCCGCCGTGATCCTTTGCGCGACAACCACGGTACACAACCGGTCAGCGCCTGCGACGACGCCCCTGCCACCACGAGACGGTCGTGCGGGCACAGATTGCCGGTCGTTCACGGCAACGAACAACATTTCCGTCCCGCACCGCTACAGCACCCCGGACAGGACCCGCTCACGGTGACGCTCCGCATCGCCGAACAGGGTCGAGTCACTCGTCGCACGCCGAAAATACAAGTGAGCGGAGTGTTCCCATGTGAAGCCGATCCCTCCGTGAAGATGGACGTTCTCCCTGGCACACTCCAAGAAGGTCCGCCCCGCCACCACGGCCGCGAGCGGAGCTGCCAAACGCAGCGCGTCGTCGCCTTCGTGAAGAGCCCACACCGCGTGGGCCACGGCCGAACGTGCTTCGTCGACCGCGATCGCGAGGTCTGCGCAGCGATGCTTGATCGCCTGAAACGATCCGATCTTGCGGCCGAACTGCACCCGCTCTGCCACATAGGCCACCGCGGTACGAAGTGCCTCCTCGGCTCCGCCCAACTGCTCGCACGCCACGGCGACGGCCACTACATCAGCCAGCGATGCAAGGACAGTGTCCGGCGGCGCGGCTGTCCGGATGAGCCGCGCAGGAACGTCGTGCAGGTCGATCCGCGCGAACGACCTCGTCAGATCCATCGAGTCCTGCACCGTACGGCCCACCCCGGCGGCATCCGTCTCGACGGCGAGGATCGCAGGGCCCATCGCGGTCTCCGCCCGCACGAACAGCCAATCCGCCGTCGCACCGTCGAGCACCGCACCGACCGTGCCGGTCAGCGTCCAGTCGTCCCCGGAACAGTTGGCCGTCACCGAATCGCTCCATGCCGCCCTGTCACTGCGCACGGCTCCGGTCGCGACGGTCGCGGTCCGGGAGCCGTCGAGCAGCGCCGGGAGCAGTTCGGCGCGGGCACGTTCGTCGCCTGCCAGCGCGAGCAAACCCTGCCCCAGTACGACCGAACTGAGAATCGGCAGGGAGGACAGGCTACGGCCCGCCTCCTCCAGCACTACGGCGAGCGCCGCGAAGCCGAAACCTGCTCCCCCGAATTCGTCGGGCTCCGAGACCCCCGCGATACCGATCTCGGAACAGGCACGCGACCATTTCGCGCGATCGAACCGCACACTGCCCGACAGCGGTGCCGCGAGTTCGCCGGAGCCCAGGAACTCCCGGGCGACCTGCTGCAATTCGACGAGATCTTCGTTCTCGGCCAGAATCATCGAGCCACCTCACTCGTCTCGGTGCGAGCAGCGAGCTCGTCACGCAGTACCCGGCGCAGCAATTTGCCCGTGTCGTTGTACGGCAGCTCGGTCCACACATGGATCCGGGCGGGAACCCGGGTCGAACGCAGACGCACCCGGACCCACTCCTGCAGTTCAACTTCCGCGGGACTCCGGTGTGGTGCCGCGACGACCACCGCCTCGACCCGTTCACCCCATTCCCGATCCGGGATCCCGATCACGGCAGCGTCGGCCACGGTGGGATGTTCGACGAGTACGTCTTCGATTTCGCCCGGCGAGATGTTCTCGGCGCCGCGGACGATCAGGTCGTCGGCTCTGCCGTCGAGAAACAGGAAGCCGTCGGCATCGAGCCACCCACGGTCGCGCGTCGGGTACCAGCCGTCGTCGTCGAGTGCACTGTGCGAGGTGTATTCGCCGGCCACCTGCTCTCCACGCACGAAAACCTCGCCTGGCTCACCGGCAGATACCTCACAGCCGGAGCGGTCCCGGATGCTGATCTCGAGCGTGGGCAGCGGACGGCCGACCGAACCGAGGCGCCCGCGAATAGCCGGATCATCCGAGGCAAGCGCCACCCGATGATCTTCCGGTCCGAGAACGGCGATGGTCGAACTCGTTTCGGTCAGTCCGTACGCGTTGACGAAGTCGGTGTCCGGCAGCAGACGCATTGCCCGTTCGACGGTGGCAACCGGCATTCGGCCTCCGCCGTACGACAGTGAACGCAATGCGGTGAGACGGGTGCCCGTCGACTCGAGCACATCGAGGATCCGGCCGAGCATCGTCGGAACCACCATCGCATGCGTAATACATTCGCGCGATGCCAGTTCCACCCACCCTTCGGGATCGAACGACGGCATGTACACGATGCGGCGACCCGAGTACACGGAGCTGAGAATCGAACTGATGCCTGCGATGTGGTAGTTCGGAACGGAGACGAGGATCGCTTCGTTCTCGTCGGCGTTCCAGAACTCCACGGTCCCCAGGATGTAGTTCGTCAGATGACGGTGACGGAGCACGGCCGCTTTCGGAGCGCCGGTGGTACCGCTGGTGAACAGCAGCACAGCAGGATCGTCTGGGGCGACGAACTCCTGCAGACCGTCTGCACCCGAACCTGTTCCCGACGCATCGGCAATCGGCATGAGCGAAATACCGGCGCGTGTGGGCACCCGGTTCGCCATGGACTCTCCCACGACGACCGTGACCGGCTCGAGCCGTCCGACTGCGTGGTCGATCTGCTCGTCGGTGAGCCGGTAGTTCAAGGGAGCCAGCGGAAGTCCGGCGGCGGTCGCAGCGAAGAGCACCACCGGAACCGTGGGCGAGTTCAGATCGAGCAATGCCACATGCCGCGCACCGGACTTCCGGAGCTCGCCGGCCAGTGCCGTCGACCGCGCAGACAGTTCCCTGTACGTGAGTCCGTCGTTCCTGGTTCCGACGGCGATCCGATCGGGATCGGAACCAGCTGCCATCTCGAGAAGCATCGTGAGGTTCATGGCAATCGGTCCTCAATCGGACGAGGGCAGGGGCTTGGCTTCCTTGAAGGTCAGCGCGCGACCCGCGACCGACAAGGTACCGGCGCCGGCCTTGACGCACAGGACCTCGAGCCCCAGCTCGGCGTCCTCGTAGCGCTTCCCCATCACGGTACCGGCAGTGGCACCGGCAGCAGCCTCGGCGCGAGCCGCATCCGGGGTTTCGGACATGGGGTGTCCCCCGCACTCGAGGACGATCCCCTCGACGGCTCGCACAACCACGACGGACGTATCGCACACCACGCTGTGGAGTCGGATTCCGGTTTTCATTGCTTCACCTTCCGGTTCGGTAACCCGCGGAGGGAACGCCGCGGGCACATCTGTCAGAGCACCAGGGCGTCGTCGTCCAGCACGTGGCGAAACTTCTCGACGGCGCGTTGCGTACGAGCGGGGAGATGGCCGGTCGGGAACAGTCCGGGTACCGGTTCCACATCGCGCAGCAACTGCTTGGCGACCTGAATCTTGTGCAGTTCGGTCGCGCCGTCCGCCAATGCCATGTGGTAGCTCTCCATGACCCACGCTCCGAACGGCATCTCGGTGGAGATACCCAGCGAGCCGTGGAGCTGGATCGCACGCCCGGCCACATCCTGCAGCACCTTCGGCATCGCGGCCTTGACCGCGGAAATCTCGGTGACGACCTTGCGATAGTCGTTGTGCCTGTCGATCTTCCATGCGGTGTCGAGAACGAGAAGGCGGAACTGCTGCAACTGGATCCACGAGTCCGCGATCATTTCCTGAACGAGCTGGTGGTCGGCGAGAGTGCCACCGCGGCTGCTCCGGGAAACCGCACGTTCGAGCATCATGTCCAGGGACTTCCGTACAAGTCCGACGGTGCGCATCGCATGATGGATCCTTCCTCCACCGAGTCGCGTTTGAGCAACGGCGAATCCCTGGCCGCGCTCGCCGAGCAGGTGGTCCTTCGGGATGCGGACGTCGGTGTAACGAATGTAGGCGTGTGTACCGCCGAGGTTCTCGTGGCCGGCAACCCCGACGTTTCGGATGATTTCGATACCTGGGGTGTCGGAGGGGACGACGAACATCGACGCCCGCCGATGGCGTGGGGCATCCGGGTCCGTCACCGCCATCACGATGAGGAATGACGCGAAGTCGGCGTGCGAGGAGAACCACTTCTCGCCGTTGAGTACCCACTCGTCGCCGTCGAGTTCGGCTCTCGTGACGAAGGCGGTCGGGTCCGATCCACCCTGCGGCTCGGTCATCGAGTACGCGGACACGATCTCGTTCTCCAGGAGCGGCGCGAGATAGCGTTCCTTCAATTCGTCGGTACCGTAGTGCGCGAGAATCTCGGCATTGCCCGAATCCGGTGCGTGGCAACCGAAGACGACGGGTCCACTGTGGGTGTGACCGAGCTTCTCGTTGAGAAGCGCCAGCTTGAGCTGTCCGTAACCGGGTCCACCCAACTCCGGGCCCAGATGGCACGCCCACAGGTTGCGCTCGCGCACCTGCGCCTGGAGCGGGCGGATCAACGCGTTGCGGACGGGGTCCTGGACGTTCCATGCGTGCCCCACCACCCGGTCGACGGCCTCGACCTCGTCGGTGACGAACTCCTCGACCCAGTCGAGTTGTTTGCGGTACTCGTCGTCGGGTTCGAATCCGAAGCTCATGAGATCTCCTCTGGTCGATGTCAGCGCGTCATCACGGTGCACGCACTGATACCGGGTGCACCGTAGACATGGGTGAAAGCAACACCGGGGTCTCCGGGCACCTGGCGGCTGCCGGCATCACCCCGAAGCTGCAGAACGTTCTCGTATACCTGGCGCAGGCCGGTTGCGCCGATCGGCTCACCGTTCGCGAGCACACCGCCGTCGGTGTTGATCGGCAGCCGGCCCCCGATCTCGGTTTCGCCGGCGGCGATCAGCGCTGACTGCTCACCGTGCTTGCACAGACCGGTCTCGGCCATGTGCATGATTTCGGCACCGGACTCGGTGTCCTGGATCTGCGCCAGATCCACCTCGCCCGGGTCGACGCCGGCTGCCTCGAATGCCGCAGTGGAGGCCTCTGTCGTCGGCCCGGGGGCTACCTCGGGCGAACTCCAGGGACTGTATACCTCGAAGGAACCGAATCGGCGCGAACGGAATTCGCACGATCGCAGGTACACCGGCCGGTCGGTGTACTGCTTCGCCCGGTCTGCGCGGGAAATCACGAGGGCAACGCCCCCTTCGGCCGGCGAGCAGAACATGTACTGCGTCAGCGGGTGACTGATCATCGCGGCCTCGGAAATTTCCTCGACTGTCAGCGATTTCCTCCGCCACGCATTGGGATTGAGAGACCCGTTGCGAAATGCCTTGGCGGCCACCTCGGCGAGCGTCGAGCGCTCGATCCCGTACGTGTACATGTAGCGTTGGATCTTCATGGCGAAGAACTGAGTGGTGACCATCATTCCGGTCTCGCCATACCACGAACCCAGACCCAGGTTCTCGGGATCTTCGTTGAACGCGCCCGGCGGATGCTTGTCGAAGCCGACGACGATACCCAGGTCGTAGCGCCCGGAACGGATCGAATCGCACGCCGCGGTCAACGCCGATCCGCCGGTGCCGCAACCGTTCGAGACGTTGATGAAGGGTATGCCCGTCATACCGAGATCCGACACCAGCGAGTCTGCGTCACCGGCGGAGTAGCTGCCACCGAACGCGAACTGCACGTCACTCCATTGAATTCCGGCGTCGTCCAATGCCCGACGTACCGCGAAGGCACCCTGTGCCCGCCCGCTGACCCCCGGAGTCCGGCCGAAGGGATGTATGCCGATACCGACCACGGCGATATCCGGTGTACTCATCGGACGACCTCGTCTTCCGGATCGACGGGTGCAAACGCGAAGGTGAGCACCACGGTTCCGTCGGGGTCGGTGAAGCTCGGCACCAGACGCAGTCGCATGCGGTTCCCGATGCGAAGTTCGTTCGGGTCGTTCTCCGTCAGGATCGACTCGACGAGAACGTCTCCGAGATCCAGGTAGCCGACACCGTAGGGTTCGAAGGGCCCGTCGCCTCGGTACGGGGCCTTCGGTTCGAATCCCTGAACGGTGAAGGACCACAACTCGCCTTCCGCCGGAAGATCGGTCGCCTCCATCCCGATGGTTCCGCAGCGGGGGCACCCGTCCTGAAAGGGAAACGTCACCGTTGCGCATTCGGCGCACCGCCCACCACGGAGCGTCGGCTGCGAATCCGGGTCTGCCGCGACGAGTTCTGCGAACAGCGTGCGATCGACCAACCGATATGCCGTCATCGGCGATGCTCCTCGTCTGAAATCGTCTGGGATGACTTGAAACCCGATATCCGGATGCGCCACTTTCACGCGTCTTCACTGCGGCGGAATCCGGTCGAGAGAATGATCCGGGTCACATCCCGATGATGCTCACAGTAATCCTCATGATGAAATATGACAACACCTGGTTACCCCTCAGCGACGAATATCCCGCCACGGCGTGACTCGGTCGCCGCGAGGCTCGGCGGGCAGGCCCAGCATCCGTTCAGCAATGATGTTGCGTTGTATCTCGTCGGATCCACCCGCGATGCGGTAACCGGGAGCACCGAGCACATGCTGTCCCCATGCATAGGTACCCCACTCGCCCGAATCGACAACCAGCCGAGGCCCCAACGCCGCCACGACGAAGTCGGAGATCCCGAGCATCCTTCCCACCCATTGCATCTTGCGTACCGAACCGATCGCACCGAGTGGTTCCCCCGACTCCCGAGCCTGCTTGTCGCGCGCATTGGCGATCTCGCCGAGTTTGTGCGCGATGACGATGTCCGCGAGACGCTGGCGGTGCACGGGATCCGCGTCCGCCCCGGTACAGGACGCGAGGGCCAACGTCTGCTGCAGGCTGCCACCCACTCCACCGCTCGTCGAACTGGCGCCGCGTTCGAAACCCAAGGTGGTCAACGCGACCTTCCAACCCTCCCCCACGGCACCGAGCCGCTGACCGTCGGGTATCCGCACACGATCGAGGAAGACCTCATTGAAACTCGTACCACCCGACATCTGACGCAGTGGCCGTATCTCCACGCCCGGCGCATCCATCGGCACCATGAAAGCAGTCATTCCCTGATGCTTGGGGACATCCGGGTCGGTGCGCGCGATGAGCTCGCCCCACTGCGCAAACCGGGCACCAGAGGTCCACACCTTCCGACCCGTGACGATCCAGTCGTCGCCGGCGCGGACCGCACGGGTGCCCAGCGAAGCGAGATCCGACCCTGCGGACGGCTCGGAGAACAGCTGACATGCCAGTTCCTCACCCCTGAGCAGCGGCACGATGAACCGGCGCCGCTGCTCGTCCGTGCCCAGGAGGCGGATCGTCGGGGCGATCAGATGCAGGGTAACCGAGAGCAGTTCGTGGGATCCGCCCGTGTCGAAAGCACGCTCCTCGATGGCGAACGCATCCTCGAACTCCGGTGTCAGGCTCCGCCCCCCGAACTCCTCGGGCCAGGTCAGCGCCCCGTAGCCGGCGTCGAACTTGACCCGCTGCCAGGCACAGAGCCGGTCCAGTAATCGCTTCTCGTCGTCGAACGAGAGATTGTGGAACACCGAAACGTCGTCAGATCCGACCGTCTCGTCCGTACCGTCCGACAACGTCGCACGGTAGGGGACTCTGGAACTCGCCAGCCAGCTCCGCGCCTGCTCCCGAAACTCCGCAAGTGCCGAGTCGCGCATCAGATACCTCCGCTTCCGGACAACAGTCCCAGTGCACGCCGCGCGAGCGGCGCCACGTCGTCACCGCGTTCCCGCATCCGCTCGTCTGCGGTTTCACTGCGCACATATCGGGCGTAAAGCTGCTGGAGGATGACTACGGTCTTCCAACAACCGAACGCCTCGTACCACGCGATATCGCTCAGATCGTGCGAACTGTTCGTCGCGTACCGCTCGACCACCTCGCGACGACTCGGAAGCCCCAGGGCATGCATCCCAGGAACGACGATGAACGCATCGTCGGACGACTGGTCGACGGTGGTATCCGGCCAGTAGTTGAGTAAGGTCCCGAGATCGACGAGGGTGTCTCCGAGCGTCGCCATGTCCCAGTCGAACACCGACGTGACCCGATCCGGGTCACCCGGAGCGAACTGGCAGTTGTCCACCTTGTAGTCGTTGTGCACGATGCCGCTCCGCTGACTGCGGGGCACACGGCCGATCAACCGTGTCGCGACCTCGCGGACTACTCGGATCGTCTCGCCGTCACTACACTGCGCTTCGACCGCTGCCCACCGCTTCTGCCAGCCCGTCAGCTGCCGTTCGAGGTAGCCTTCGGGACGCCCCAGGTCGGACAGCCCGACCTCGTCGGCGTCTACTTCGTGGAGATCGGCCAGTGCGTCGACGACGGCCAGACCGAGCCGACGGCCGACGTCGGGAAGACAGGCCATGGAGTCGGGTACCGAATCCCAGACCACGGTTCCACTGCGGTACTCGTTGACGAAGAATTCCGCGCCGATCACCGAGGGATCCGCACAGTGCAGCAGCGCGTGGGGTGCACGCGGATACGCCGCGTGGAGCCGCGACAGAACCCGGTACTCACGCTCCATACTGTGCGCGCCGGGTGCGAGCTTCCCGAAGGGAGGTCGGCGTACGACCAGGTGGGTGTCGCCGAACTGCACACGGTAGGTGAGATTGGCAGAACCCCTGGGGAACTGGAGGACCGAGAACTCTCCCTCGAGTTCGGGAAGAGTCGCTCGGAGGTAGCTCTCCAGTCTGTCCCACTCGAGTTCTTCACCCGAGCGGACCGGAGCCAGCTCGGTGAGGGTCTGTTCATCCGTCATCGACTTACCTCGATGTTCCACCGGGGCAGGACAACCACGTTTCCCTCGTCGTCACTGCCTAGTTCTTCGAAATCTGCTGTAAGGTAAGTAGATTCGCCTACTTCCACACGCCCTTCCAGATAGCCGGTCATACGCACGCCCGAACAATCGTCGATCTCGACGATTACGATGGTGTACGGCACCGGGAACCAGGGGTGCACCTGGTGTTCGACAACCGTCCATGACACCACCCGGCCACGCTTCGGTACGTCCTCCCAACGGAGTTCGATACCACCGCAATTCACGCACCGAGGTCGCGGCAGATGATTGTGAGCGTGGCACTGTACGCATGTCGACACCACGAGACGCCCTTGCGCCGCCGCCTCGAAATATCCCCGGGTCGCCGGATCGTTCACGACCGGAGCCAGCCGCTCGTTCATGCCGCCACCAGCATCAGAGCGGACGTAGCCGGCGGCGGCGCCGAAGTGACCAGCGAAACTTCGGCTCCGTCGACCTGAGTCGTCGAGGTTCCGCGGATCTGGCGGACACCTTCGACGATGTGATTCATTCCGTGGATGTATCCCTCGGACATATGGCCCCCACTGGTGTTGAACGGCAACGCTCCGCCGATCTCGAGTTCACCGGCCGCCGCGAAGTCGCCCGCCTCACCCGGCGCGCAGAAGCCATAGTCTTCGAGTTGTAGAAGCGCCGTTATTGTGAAGCAGTCGTAGATCTGCGCCGAGTCGACGTCTTCCGGTCCGAGACCTGCTCGTGCATACAGTGTTTCCGCGCAATATCGGGAGGGCATGGACAGTGGGTCCCTGCGGTTCAGGACCGGGTACATCATGCCGGGTTGCGGGCTCGGGCCCGTCCCCATTGCCGCCGCCCGGATCAGAGCAGGAGCCTGGCGGAGATCCCGAGCCCGCGCGGAACTGGTGACGACGACTGCGGCCGCGCCATCGGTTTCGAGGCAGTAGTCGAACAGGCGCAGCGGCGATGACAACATCCGGGATCCGAGATAGTCGTCGAGTGTCATTTTGCGCCCGTACATCTGGGCGCGCGGATTATTGTTCGCATGACGCCGCGCTGCGAGCGCGACATGACCGAGCTGCTCGGACGTCAAACCGGTGCGGTTCATGTACATCCGCGTGAGCAGAGCGAAGAATTGTCCGGGTGAGAGCAAACCATACGGCCCGTAGAACTCGGTCATGCTCTCGCCGCCACCGGTTGTGCGCGCCAGCTCGGACGACAGCCCGAACCGGGTGCCGGAGCGGCCGTTGAGTGATCGAAAGACCACCACCGTCTCGGCCTGCCCGCTCACTACCGCACCCACCGCTTGCGCGACCATCGCGCACGGTCCGGATCCTCCAGGCCCCGCGTCGCCGTAGTACGTCAGGTTCCGGGCACCGATCGCGTCGGCGAGCGCGGCGCAGGACACACGGTCCATATCGTTGCGGACGACACCGTCCACCTCGGACGGAGAGATTCCGGCATCGGCGAGCGCGGCGAGCGTAGCCTCGGCTGCCAGCGCCGTGACGCTGGTGCCGGAGTTCTTGGTATACGCGGATTCGCCGATGCCGACGATCGCGCACGCGTCGCGCTTCCATCCGTCAACCATGGGTCAGCACCTCTTCGGTGTGTTCGCCGAGCAGCGGAGGACGAATCGGATTGCCGAATCCGCCCGAGAAGCGGAACGGCGCACCGGGGAAGGTCGCCGTGCTGCCGTCCGCCATCTCGACCGGGACGAAGAACTCGCGCGCGGCGAGATGCTCGTCGCGCAGCACCT
This sequence comes from Rhodococcus sp. O3, assembly GCF_048897285.1. Classification (NCBI taxonomy): domain Bacteria; kingdom Bacillati; phylum Actinomycetota; class Actinomycetes; order Mycobacteriales; family Nocardiaceae; genus Rhodococcus; species Rhodococcus sp. O3. The sequence goes on along the minus strand of NZ_JBMBTE010000027.1, from coordinate 30,469 downwards.
CCTCGGGGGCACGCAGCGGACCGATGGGCAGGCCCCATCGCTGTCCGTCCCGGTAGATGGTGTCGGAATCCTGGATGAGGAAGAACGCTTCCAGCAGGCCCTGGATGTGCGGGAAGTTCTCCTGCCGGTGGGCAAGCGACAGGTAGGCCTCGTCGACGAGGTCTGCGGCGACGCCGACCTCGTCCATCCACGAGGTCAGGGCCTTCCAGGCGAACTGGTCGGCGAGAATGAGCGCAAAGTAGACCCAGACCCCGTCCGCGCATTGGAACAGCGCCGGCTGTGTCAGAGTGGGTTGGGCGTGCCGGCAGGTCTGCCGCTGGACGATGGCCTTCGGATAGAACCAGTACGGGTTGGCGAGCTCTCCGGTCACCGCGACGGACTCGTGCATCGACACGTCGACGAGCTGGCCCCGGCCCGTCCCCTGCCGCTCGATCAGTGCCAGCAACGCTCCGCAGAACGCGAAGCTCGCCGCTGTCATATAGGCCTGGTTTCCACCCGGACGGATCGGGGGAATGGTGTGATCGTCGTATCCGCAACTGTTGAGCAGGCCACCCGCGGCGAGACCTACCAGGTCCGAAGAGAGGTAGTTCGCCCAAGGGCCAGTCAGCCCGAACGGCGACACCGAGACGGCAACGAGCTTTTCGTGACGTGCACACAGGTCCTCGAGGTCGAGACCTGCTTCGGCGAGGTCGACCGGTCGGCCCGTCGTGAGGAGAACATCCGCGGTCGCGATGAGTTCGGCGCGACGCGCACGCCCCTCGTCGTCGTCCGTCAGCACGACGGACCGCTTCGAGGTGTTGTAGGTCCAGAAATTCAGACTGTGATCCGGGTCTTCGGTGTCACCCGCCCATGGACCGATGTGCCGACTCGACACCCCGTCCCCCGGTTCGATCTTGATAACCGTCGCGCCCTGATCCGCGAACAACTTTCCGGTGTATTCCCCGCCGGGGTCGTCAGCAATCTCGACGACCACCAGTCCGTTGAAGATCAGTTCCATCAGATCACACCCTCTTCGCTCAGCCGCGCGATCTCGTCGGGATCGAGCCCGAGGATCTCGCCGAACACGTACTCGTTGTCCTCACCGAGTAACGGCGCCGAACGCCAGTTCTCCTGAACCGTCTCGGTGAATCGGATCGGAGTGCCCTCGAACTTCGCAACGCCGATCACCGGGTGGTCGAGTTCGAAGAATGTGCCCCGGTGCGCGATCTGGGGATCGGTCTCCGCGAGATCCCGCGCATTCTGGACCGCCGCGGCCGGTACGCCCGCATTTTGTAGCAGTTCCATCGTCTCGTGTGGCGTGTGCTGGGCCGTCCACCGGGACAGGTGCTCGTCGAGTTCCTCCTGATGTACGAACCGCGACTCCCGATCCGCGAACCGAGGAGCGCGCGCCCACTCCGGGTCGCCGAGCACCCCCACCAGCCGCGTCCACTGCTCGTCGTCGAACACCGCCACGGCAACCCAGGTGTCCTCGGCGGATCCGGGGTACACCCCGTGCGGTGCTGCCGGCCGGTCGAGCAGACGGTTGCCTGCGGGGTAGCCCGGACGCCGGGTTGCCACTCCGTTGACGGAGGCATTGAGCAGGTCGGAGCCCAGCAGGTTGATCCCCGCCTCGACTGCCGACACGTCGATCTCCTGCCCGCGGCCGGTGGCATTGCGATGCAGCACCGCCATCAGCAGAGCCGCCGAGTTGTAGTAGGCCGCTTGATTGTCCATGTAGGACAGACCCCAGCCCGACGGCTCGCGGTCGGGCAGTCCTGAGATGAAGGAAATCCCTGAAACCGCCTGCACGACGGGGCCGTAGCTCTTGTACTGGTGGTGCGGGCCGTCGTGACCGAAGCCGCTCATGCGGGCGTAGATGACCTCGGGACTCAGCCGGTTGAGCTCTTCGTAGGTCAGGCCCCACTTCTCCATCACACCGGGTGCGAAGTTCTCGGTGACCACCGAGCTCGCGGAGATCAACTGCCGAACGAGTTGCTGGCCCCGTTCGGTTTTCATGTTGATCGTCACGCCGAGCTTGTTCCGGCTGTAGTTGTTGAACAAGCCACCCTTGTTCGGATCCGGGTTCGGATCTTCCTCGCCGTAGGAACGTGCCTCGCCCTTGTAGATGGGTAGCCGGCGGGGCATGTCCAGGCGATCGCGCGCTTCGATCTTGATGACCTCGGCACCGAAGTCCGCGAGCATGCGCGTCGCAACGGCGCCTACGCCCATCCAGCAGAAGTCGGCGATCCTGATACCCGAGAGCGGACCGACACGCGGGCGCGGCCTCCGATCCACCTCCGAGGGGCTTTCCACTGCAGTCATCGCGTGCCTTTCTCTCGATGTGCGGATCGGCGCGATCGCGCGCCGCCCAGGCGGGTGATCACGGTCACCCTCGATGCACTCACACTAAATCGTCATGATGAATTATTCAAGCCTGGAAACACCGAACCCCACACACCTAGGTGTGTGGGGTTTATCAGTGTCCCAACAGATTCCGCGCGCAGGCCGATCGGTCAGCCCACGGCCATACGCCCACCGTCCACGGGCAGAATCGTTCCGGTCGTGTAGCTGGCCGCATCTCCGGCGAAATAGAGGGCCGCTCCTACGATTTCGCGGGGATCTCCACCCCTGGGGATCGGCCAGTTCGATGCCAGATCCTCGAATGCGTCACGGTCCCAACCCTTGCTGATATCCGTGAAGAAGGCGCCGGCCATGATGCAGTTGACCCGCACCTCCGGCCCGTACGCGGCCGCGAATCCCTTCGTCAGCGAGTTCAGTCCGGCCTTCGCCGCACCGTACGGTACATACTCGGGCGCAGGCCGTTCCGACGCGTTGCTGCTGATATTGATGATCGAACCGCCTCCAGCGGCCTTCATCCGGTCACCGACCAACGCACACAAACGGAAGGGCCCCTTGAGATTGACGTCGATAATCTTGTCGAACAGCGCCTCCCCCACTCCGACGACCTCGTCGTAGAGTGGTGCGATGCCGGCATTGTTGACGAGAACGTCGATCCGGCCGAACCGTTCGTACACCGCGTCCACCATGGCGGGAAGCGAGTCCCAATCCCCCACATGGCCGGCGAGTCCGAGCGCCTCGACGCCGGTCGTCCTTTCGATCTCCGCGGCGAGTTCGATGCAGGATCCCGCCTTCCGGCTCGCGACTACGACGTGCGCACCCTCCTCGGCGAACGCCCACGCCATCTGCGCGCCGAGACCGCGGCTGCCCCCAGTGATCAGGACAACCTTGCCCTGCAAGTTGTTTCGGTCGATCGTCACGATCACGCCTTTCCCAGCCGGGAACCGTGTGCCCCGGCTCGCTACATCAGTACAGCGATTCGCCGCCGTCGACGATATGATTGACGCCGGTCACGAAGCCGGCGCCACAGAGATACACCGCGGCTGCACCCATGTCGTCGATACTGCCTGCGCGGCCCATCGGCACCGTCGCAGCCATCTTCTCGAAAACCTCGGGATTCCGGTTCAGTGCCATCGGAGTTGCGGTGATGCCGGGTGACAACGCATTCACACGAACGCCGTACTCGGCGAGCTCGTAGGCGGCGACCCGCACGAATTGGTTCAGTCCGGCCTTCGTAGTCGCATAGTGGATTGTGCCCGGACGCGTACCGAGAGCGCGGATCGAGGATACGACGAGAATCGACGCATTCCGGGACTTGTCGGGGCGTGCTGCCATCCGCGTGGCGGCCTGATGGCACGAGCGGAAGGTCCCGTTGATGTTCAGTTCCATGGTGGACTGCCAGATCTCCTCCGTCATGTCGAGAAACTTCACCATCGACCCGCTGCCCGCATTGGCGACGAAGACGTTCAATTCGCCGAACACCGTGTCCACCTGCTCGAACAACGCGGCGACCGACTGCGGCTCCCGGATGTCCACCTCCGCGATCTCCACCCGCTGGGCGGGTCCGGCCAATTCACGCAGGTTCTTCTGGGCGATCTCGAGTTGCGGGCGGCGCCGGGCTGCGATCATCACATGCGCACCCGCGCGCACCATGGATTCGGCGATACCCAGTCCGATGCCTTCACTCGCGCCGGTGATCAATGCGTACTGGCCGGCCAACACGCCGGATGCCGTGATGTCCGCTGTCATGGAATCTCCTGTCGAAAGGGAAAGGTTGTGGTGTAACAGCACTCAGACGTCGAGCACCAATTTCGGAGTCCTCGACCGAGAGACGCAGGGCATGATCGTCATGCCCGATTCCTGCTCGTCGGCGGTCAGGACCGAGTCTCGGTGATCCGGAGTACCGTCGAGAACCGCTGTCTCACAGGTCCCGCAAGTGCCTTCGCTACAGGAGGAGATGATGACGACGCCCGCCTCCTCCGCGATCTGGAGGATCGAGCGGTTCGCGGGCACGAGCACCGTCAGGCCGCTCTGGGCGAACTCGACCTCGAACTCGTTTTCGGGTCCGTCCGTCTCCACAACCTTCGGCACGAATCGTTCGAGGCGAAGTGGGCGCGGTGACTCCGCCGACGAGCACACCGACTCCAGAGCCGAGAGCAGCCCCTCGGGCCCACACGCATATATCGAAGTATCCGGTGCAGTGGCCGCGATCAGCGCGGCCACATCCGGAAGCCCGTATTCGTCGTCGGGGCGGACCTCGACGCGGTCGCCGTACTTCACGAGATCGTCGATGTACGCCATCCCGGTTCGGGCACGTCCGAGATAGACCAGGCGCCAGTCGGTTCCGGCCTCGTCTGCCCGGGCGATCATCGGCAGCAAGGGCGTGATGCCGATTCCCCCGGCGACGAAGAGCACTCCGCCGTTGCCGGGCCGGAATGCGAAGTGGTTGCGCGGACCGGCGGAGACGACGCGACTGTCCTCGACGAGACGGTCGTGGATGTAATCCGACCCACCGCGACTGTTCGGCTCCCGCAGGACCGCGACGGTCCACGTGTCGGGCGTGGTCTCCAGACCGGTCAGAGAGTACTGCCGGACGAGATCACCGACGTGCAGATCGATGTGTGCGCCGGGTTCCCAGCACGGCAGGTCGCCGCCCTCGGGCAGGGCGAGAGTCAGTTCGACGACGGAGTCCGCGACGAGACGGCGCGCGACGACACACAGTTCGAGATCCATGGTTCACTTTCCGGTTCACACTGCGGGGAGGGTGGGTGGCGCGCGGTGCCGACAGAGGCCGGCACCGCGCGCACGTGAATCATCCGTAGTCACACCACTCGGTGAGGCGACCGTTCTCGAACGACATGATCGAGAGCACGTTGAGCTTGCAGAACTCGCCTGCCTGGCCGAAACCCGGCACGTCGGCGGTCGCGGTTCCCTGCCAGGTTGTCTCACGCATGATCGAGTTGCCGGTGGCGGCCCAACGGGTCGTCTCACCGATCGAGCGGTCCGGGAATACCGCCTTCATCTGCTCCACGGTCTCGAGCATCAGGTCACGGCCGGTCGCGGCCACCCCGCGGTTCTGGTGGACCACGGTGATGTTCTCGTCGACGAGTTCACGCAATGTGTCGAGGTCGACGCGGTTCCAGGCGTCGACGACTGCCAGCGCCAGATCCAGGAGTTCCTGCGGCTGAGTGGTTGTCATGAAATGTCCTATGGGGGAAGGGGTAGGTCGGGCTAGATCATCGCGACCGCGACCGTCGCGGGCGCCGGAGTTACGCGTTACCGGAATCCGCTCGTCAATCGGAGACGACGTCCACGGTGAACTCGTGAATTCCGCGCGTCGGCATGGAGTGGTATTCGATCTCCTGTCCCTGCGAGAGCGCAAATTTCGGGAGACGCTCGACCATTCGTCCGAGGACCGTCGTCATCATGACGCGGGCGAAGTTGGATCCGAGGCAGCGGTGCGGACCGATACTGAAAGCAATGTGGTTCTTCTCCTTGCGGTGCAAGTTCCACGTGTGGGGGTCGTCGAACTTTCGAGGATCACGGTTCGCGCCGTTGTAGGACGTCCAGACCTTTGCTCCTTCGGCGAGCTCGGTGCTGCCGATCGTGACGGGGCAAGTCGTGGTGCGCTGGAGAACAGTGACGTTCGCAAACATGCGCAATCCTTCTTCGACCGCGTCGGGGACCAAGCTGGGGTCGGCAACGATTTCGGCCCAGTCGTCAGGGTGCGTTGCGAAGTGGTGGATCGTTCCGCCGAGGACGGTTCCGGTGGATTCGAGGCCGGCGATCGACAAGGGCAGGACGACCGCGACACGCTCGGAAAGGGTGGGTTCGCGGCCGTCGATGGTCTCGACAGTGGCGACCATGCTGACGAGGTCCCCGTCGATGGGATTCGCCATCCGTTCCTGGACAAGTTCCTCGATGGCGGTGTAGAGGCTCACATAGGCCTCGCCCGAGGCCTCGGGCGTTTCGGCAACGAAGATGTCGTGAGCCCACCGCATCCAGTCGTCGATCCGGTCGTCACCCAGCAGCAGAAGGTTGGTGAACACAGCCCGCAACTGGAGCGGGCGCAGGAAATCCTCCATTACGCGGAAGCGGCCGGCCGCGATCCCGGCATCGAGCAATGTGTCGATCGCAGCGGTGAACGTCGGCACGAAGCGACGCATCTTTTCTTCGGTCAGCTCGGGATTGAGAAGCTTGCGCCAGTCGGTCTGCGCGGGCGGATCGAGGTCTTCGGGTAGGAATCGGCCCTCGTTCTTCGGGGCTTCGGAACGGTTGTCCCCGCCCAGGATTGCAACACCGTACTCGGACGAGAACCGCTTCCAGTCCCGCAGGATCTTGAAGACGTCCTCGTAGCGCGTGGCGACGTAGCACGGTGTATCGCCCTGCATGTGCACGTCGAGCGTGTCGGAGTCCTGCATCCGGCTGATTTCGGGCCAGAAATTCTGGTTGAATTCACCGGACCAGAGATCGACGGGACATCCGGTCCGCGCCTGCACGTCGGGGGTCAGTTGTTCTGTCATGTTCGGATCCCTTTCACACCAGAGTGATTGCCGCTTCGGGGCACACGGATACGATCTCTTCCGGATCGACGTTCACAGGTACCGCGCCTCCACCGAGGAGGACGGCCCGGCCTTCGTCGTCGGCATCGAACAGTTCGGGGAATCGTGCGTAGCAGCGTCCGTGGGCCTGGCAGTAGTCGACGTCTACAGCAATTCTGGACATCGTCACCTCCTAGGATCGAGCCAGCTGGCCGCCGTCGACCGGGATGGCCACGCCGTGGATGTATCGCGCCTCGTCCGACGCCAGCCACGCCACCGCGTTGCTGACGTCTTCGGGCTCGACCCACGGGATCGGCAGCAGCGTCAGCTGAGCGAACAGGTCGGCCGCGTCGTCCGCGGTCGGATTCTCGAGGTGCGGAAGGAACATCTTGAGCAGGCTCTCGTTGATCGCCATAGGGGTGTTGACCGCGCCGGGATTGACCGAATTGACCCGAATGTTGTGCGCTCCCACTTCGTTTGCCAATGACAGCATCAGTCCTTGGAGACCGTGCTTGGAGGCGGCGTAGTGCGACTGTCCCGGGGCACCGCGCAGTCCGACTGTCGAACTGACGAAGATGACGGACCCGCCCTCGCCGCGCTCGATCATCTGAGGAAGCACGGCGCGGCACGCATGCCAGGCACCGACGAGGTTGGTGTCGAGGATGTCGGACCACTGCTGGTCGGACAGACCGACAACCTGACCCTGATTCGAGATGCCGGCGTTCGACACGAGAATGTCGATGCGCCCGAACTCGGCGACGGCCTCGTCCGTCACCGCTTGGAGCGAGGAGAGATCCCGGACATCCGCGGCGCGCGCGATGATCCGTCGGCCTTCCTTCTCCACCAAACGGACGGTTTCCTCGAGATCCTCCGGGGTGCCCTGGGAGTAGTCCAGCTGATCCTGCTGCCTACACAGGTCGACGGCAACGATGTCCGCGCCGTCCTGCGCCAGTCGCACCGCGTGGGTGCGGCCCTGACCACGTGCCGCACCGGTGATGAATGCGACCTTGCCCTCCAACCGTTTCATGTACGCCTCCTGAGCGCTGCTGTGGATTGCCTGCAACCGGACACCGAGTCCTGCGGGGAACGAGAAGAGATGCCGCCGTCCACTACGAGAACAGCAACCGGATCGACCGGTGACGGAAATCACTTGGTTTCAATGAAACCCATATTGCTCATGATGAACTTGGAAGTCAAGGGATCGCTCGATATATCCCGGATTCCCCTCCGCAGCTTGCGCAACGGGGACGTCGGTCCCGCGTCGAAGGTCCCGATTCGGGAGAAACACGATGCCCGGCCGCGTAATTCACGGCCGGGCATCTGTGAGAGTGCGATCGGTTTCGCTACTGCAGTGCGGGTCGCGAAGCTACAACCACTCGACAGCAGATTCGAGAGTTCCGTTCAAGCGTTCACTGCAGTACTCGACGACACGGCGCAGGTGTTCCTCCATCAGTTCACGCGCCCTACGCGAATGACCTGCACTGACCGCCTTCGCCACATGCTGGTGATCGTCCAACAGCACATCGTTGAGTTTGCGCGGATCGTCCACCATCGCGACATGGTGTGCAACGATCTGCCCATACGCTTCGAGACTCAATGCCAGAACACGATTTCCGGACAACTTTGCTACCGCATGATGGAAGCCCGCGTGGGCCTCGAGGTAGGAATCCAGGCTCTCGGGCTCGACATGGGCACCGTCCACGACGAAACGACTCATCGTGCTTACGCGCAACGCAGCATCCGGATTACGAGCGGCCCGATCCGCGAGCTCACCCTCGGCCCAGACCCATGCCTCGAACAACTCCCCGTACGTAGCTCCGGACATGTTGTAGAAAAGGGCCGAAACCCGGCCCAGGTGAGCCGAATCGACCGAGCCGACCACCGGTCCACCCCCCGGGCCGCGCCTGATCGTAATCATTCCCTGGACCTCGAGCAGTCTCAATCCCTCCCTGAGGGATTCACGACTGACCCCGTACTTGTCCAGCATCGCCGCTTCCGACGGAAGGCATGTTCCCGGCTCGAGCCCCTCGGTCTGGATGTCCCCCACGATCGAGCGTGCGACGATTTCCGCGGCCTTCAACGGCCGGAGCAGCGATACCTCTCGGCCACCGCCCTCACTTCCGTTGTTGCTGCGCCGAACCCCGGTTCTCGGCATGGTCTCCCCTCCGTACTCGCGTCCCGCTCGGCTGCCGCACGCGGCGTCCGAGCGGGCGTTGCTCCGTCTGTGCCCGTCGATGCTATCGACGCACCGGCATCTACCGGCTCACCCGGCACCCGACTTCCAGCCTCTCGGCCGCCGCGGCCAGCGACGCTCGCCGTTCGGCGAGAGTCTCCCCGACCCAGAACTTGTCCGCCCACAACACCAGATCGTCCATCCCGTTCTCCCGATAGCGATGCAGATCGCCGGCATCAGCCGGGTCGACGCGGACATAGCACCGGAATTCGTCGGCGCGACCGGCTTCGGATCGGAGGCGCTCGATCTCCCGGACCATCCGGTACGACTCGGCGAAATCCGGTGTGCCCGAAGTAAACCAACCGTCCCCGAGAACGGCCGCGCGAGCGAGCGCTTTCGGTCCGTTGCCACCGAAGACCACCGGCACCGACACCGGTCGCGGGTGAACCTGCACCTCGTCGAACCGAAAATGCGCACCCTCGTGGGAGAACGGGACACCGACCCACGCCCTACGCATGATCTCGACACACTCCTCGGTGCGCGAGACGCGACTGCGGAACGGGACATCGAGCGCTTCGAACTCCTCCGCGAGCCATCCCGCTCCTACGCCCAGACGAACCCGGCCTCCGGACAATTCCTGCAGGGTGGCGACCGCGCGCGCCGACAGCAATGGATGACGGAGCGGTGCCAGGTAGACCGCCGTCCCGAGCTCGAGCGTTTCGGTCACCGCCGCGACGGCCGCAAGCACGACCAGGGGGTCCGGCAGGTCCGTCGTGGGGTCGACGAGGGGGCCGGTGTGATGTTGCCGGCTACCCGTCGACGGATGCTCGCTCTGATGACCGACCGGGTGCAGGACGTGCTCGCCCAACCACAGCGCGTCGAATCCCACCTCCTCGGCGCACACGGCGAGTTCGACGAGTTCTGCGCAGGTCGCCCCGTACGCGCTCAGACCGATGGACGGCACGCTTCACCTCTTCTCGCGGCGTCGCCGACGTTCCGTCGCGACTGTTACCTGCACCACAGTAGCGCATATTCATCATGATATAAATGGAGTCGCGTTGTCCAGCACCTACAGGGCCGCTGGCGAACACAGCGAGATCCAACCGGGGAAGGCGGATCAGCGACGCGACGCCCCGATCAGCGCGAACCGGTCGTCGGGGTCGACCCACTCGTGGCGGACGACGAACCCGGCGTCGGTGAGTTCGCGGGCGATGCCGTCGAGGCGGAACTTCGCGGAGATCTCCGTGCGTAGCTGCTCGCCTTCGTCGAAGGACACCTCGAGCCCCAGGCCGGGGATCTGCACTGTCATCGTCGCAGTGGCCTCGAGCCGCATCTCGATCCACTCGTTGTCCGCGTCCCACAGCGCCACGTGCCGGAAACGGTCCGGTTCGAAGTTCGCTCCCAGCCGTTGATTGAGCACGTGCAGCACGTTGCGGTCGAATTCGGCGGTGACGCCGGCGGCGTCGTCGTACGCGGGGACGATGATCTCCGGGTCGACGACGAGACCGACGCCGAGCAGCAGCCACTCCCCCTTGTCGAGGGTCGCGGCGAGTTCGGCCAGGAACTCGGCCCGCTCGGCCGGGACCAGGTTGCCGATGGTGCCACCGAGAAACGCGATCATCCGCCGGCCCCCGTCGGGCAGATGGCTCAGCGAACCGGTGAAGTCCCCGACCACCCCGCGGACCGCGAGGTCGGGGTAGTCGGCGGACAGGCGGGCGACCGCGCCCTGCAGGGCGGACTCGGACACGTCCTGCGGTACGTAGGTGTGCAGGTAGGGGGCGAGCGCGTCGAGCAGCAACCGGGTCTTCTCCGACGATCCGGACCCCAGTTCGACGAGCAGCTCGGGCCGCATCGCGTCCGCGATGTCCGCCGAGAACGCTTTCAGCAGAGCACGTTCGGTGCGGGTCGGATAGTACTCGGGCAGCCGGGTGATCTGTTCGAACAGATCGCCGCCGCGCTCGTCGTACAGCCAGGTCGGCGACAGCCACTTCGGGGTCGCGGTCAGGCCGCGGCGCGCGTCGGCCCGCAACGCCTCGTCGAGTTCGGCCGGGGTCAGATAGACGTCGACGGTCATACGCTCGGCACCTCCAGGGGGGACACGATCAGGTGTCCCGGTCGGGCGCTGACCAGATGCCGGTCCGGCACCTGCTTCCAGCGCGGATCATCGTCGTACGGTTCCGAGGACACCACCGCGATGCGCTCGTCGACGAGCACCCACAGCGAGTGGTACCACGCGGTCGCCCACAGTCCGGACCCGTTGCCCAACAACAGGTTCAGACGAGAATGCGGCGAAAGGTCGATCACGTCACGGACGAGCCGCATGAGCGCGGCCTCGGGCCTGTCGGTGCGCAGCCGCGATCGCAGCAGCATCCATAATGTCGCCGCGTCGGTGGGCGATTCGAGCCGCAGCAGCTCCGACACCGGGAGCCGCTGCGCGAGCGACACGAGCGTCCCGGGCCACCCGACGACCCGCCCGTTGTGACTGAACGCCCACCGGCCGTCCGTGAACGGAGCGGCCGCCGACCGCTCCACCGGCATACCCTCGGTCGCGGATCGGAGCGCGGCGATCATCGCCCCGGTCCGGATCGAGGACAAACCTTCGGTGACAAAGGGATCAGACCAGATCGGCTTCTCGCTCCGGTACCGGCCGGGGATGCCGTCGGCGGTCCACCAGGCCACCCCGAACCCGTCGGCGTTGACGGTGCCGCCGCCGCGCATGTCCTTCGGCGCCCACGACTGACGGAACAGCGAGTGCGGACCGTAGGTGATCAGCGACCGGGCCGTACGCACCGGGCCCAGGTAGCCCAGGTGCCTACACATCCGCGACGTCCGGCGTGTCGGGAACGTCTCGGGCACAACGGAATCCGGAGAATATCTGGCGCCGGATCGGATGGTCCCAGTTGCGGAAGGTCCCGCGGCACGCCACCGCGTCCGTACCGAACGAACCACCGCGCAGAACCCGGTAGTCGCCGCCGAAGAACACCTCGGAGTACTCACGATACGGAAACGCCCGGAACCCCGGATAGGGTTCGAAACCCGACGACGTCCACTCCCACACGTCACCGATCAGTTGCTGCACCCCGAGCGGCGACGCCCCCGCCGGATACGCGCCGACGACCGCGGGCCCGAGGTGACGCTGCCCGAGATTCGCGTGCTCGGGGCCGGGTTCGGCGTCACCCCAAGGGTATCGAGTGCTGCGCTGCTCCGCTGGGTTCCACCGCGCTGCCGTCTCCCACTCCACCTCCGTGGGAAGCCGCTTCCCGGCCCAGCGCGCGTAGGCGTCGGCCTCGTGGAAACACACGTGGACGACCGGTTCGTCGGGATGCACCGGCACCATGACCCCGAAACTGCGTCGCCACCACGTGCCGTCGTGCTGCCGCGTCCAGAACTGCGGGGCCTCGAGACCCGCGCGGAGCCGGTGCTCCCAACCGGTTTCGCTCCACAGTTCCGGGCGGTCGTATCCGCCGTCGGCCATGAACTCGAGGTAGCGGCCGTTGGTGACGGGGAAAGTGTCGATGCGGAAGGCCGGCACGTGCACGCGGTGCGCGGGCCGTTCGTTGTCCAGCGCTGCCGGATCGGTGGACGTCCCGATCTCGACTTCGCAAGCCGGGACCGCGATCTCGTCCGCCGCGACCGGACGTCCGGTGCGCGGCGCCTCCGGGGCGAACAACACCGGTGGGCCCGAACGCAACTGGTGGGTCGCGAGCATCGTCTCGTCGTGCTGCTGTTCGTGCTGCGCGATCATCGAATAAACGAATCCGTCGCGGGTGAGATCGGTGTCGAATGCGCACGTCTCCAACGATTCCGACACCCGCGCTCGCACATCGTCGGCGTACCGGCGGGCCTGCGCGGGATCGAGCAGCGGCAGACCGTTCCGGGTGGCCCGCGGATGACGGAACGCGTCATACAGATCGTCGAGATCGGCGCGCTCGGCCTCCAGTCCGGCGGCTTCGCGCAGCAGCCAGCGTTCCTCCTGGTTCGCGATGTGCGCGAGATCCCAGACCAGCGGGCTCATCAGCGGCGAATGCTGCGCTGTCAGTTCCGCATCGTCGAGGTCGGTCAGCGCAGCCGTGCGGACACGGGCGCGGGCGAGATCCCGCATCACCTGTGCCCGCAGCGCGCTCACCGGCTCTGATCCTCCGGTCCGCGACCGCGGCAGCACCGGACCGCCGCGGCATCGAGCGCCGCCGTGAATCTCATGTCCGGCGACGCCTCCGCCGCCAGCGCCAGCAAACCGACTGCCGCAGCACGTATTTCGAGACTGGCGAGGCCGTGCTGCGCGGCTTCCTCCCACCGGTCCGCGACCGGGGCCGCGATCGCCTTTGCCTCGTCCATCACCGCACGGGATCTCAGCAACGCCTCGATCGCCGCGACCGGGACCTGCCACAGATCCCCCGGTTGCGCGTCGAGATAACGCACCTCGAAGTGCCCGCACGGCCGCACCGGCGGAAACAGCGTCGTCAGGTGATAGTCCAGGTCCTCGACGGTGGGGCGGCGACCCAGATCCGCATCCAGGGAGCCGTCCAGCCAGTCCGCGAACGACGCATCCGGTGGCGCATTCCAGTCGGGGCCGGGCGATCGGACGCACAGCAGCGGCGCGTCGAGCGCCCACGCCGGGTAGTCGGCAGGGTCGGAGACCGGGGTGGTGCGTCCGGGGTCCAGGTTCAGCCACGTCCGCATGCGCTGCGACGCCCAGCTGCCGTCCGGAACACCGTTGAGCGCAGGCGAACACGCGAACGCGGCGATCATCGCCGGACCGATCGCGTGCAGGAGGTGCCAGCGGCGGCGCACTTCGTCGTCGTCCGCGCCGGCGTCGACACTGACCTGCACCGCGGCGGTGCTGTTCATCATCAGCCGCCCCATCGGGCCGATCCGGTCGAACCGCAGTTCCATCGCGCTGTAACGCGGAGTGCGCAGCAAGCGGTGCGGCGGCCGCACGCCGTCACCGGCGGAATCGAGCATGAGCAGCGACCGTCGGGCCAGCAGCGAGCGCAGCATCCGGGCATCCGCGACGAGACGGTCGCACACCTGCCGCGCCGACGCACACGGCACGCTGGACAATTCGACCTGGCCACCGGGTTCGAGGCTGACCACACTGCCCGACGGCAACGGTCGCGCCGACGACGTCGGAGCCACCGTCCGCGGGGCATGCGAACCGAGTGAATCGACGATCGACCGGAGTTCGGGACGGGCCGCCGTGCCGTCCGCACGGGCGGTGAGCCATTCCAGCTCCACCCCGATCAACCGCGGCGGCCCGAACCGGAAACTGCTGCGGCGAACGTGCGCCACCGCTTCCGCCCGCGACGTGAGGGCAGCGCGCGAGTACGCAGTGTTGATCGCAGTCGCCACTCGATCACCCTCTCTCGCCGCCGAGCCAGGACTGGGACGAGCCTAACGCGCCCGTTGCCGCAGCGCCGTGAGAACACCGGCCGCGACACGCGGTCCGGGGTTACATTCCAGGCGTACGGACTGTCCGTACCGGACGCGGAAGAGGTGGTCGCACCGTGCTCGATCTGCAACGGGTTCGCCGGGACACCCCCGGCTGCTTCGAGCGCGTGTTCCTCGACAGCGCCGGTTCGTCGCTGCCCCCGACACCCGTACTCGACACCGTCGTCGCGCACCTGCGCCGCGAAGCCGAGGTCGGCGGCTACGTCGCAGCGAACGAGCGGCTCGACGCGCTGGACGCCGTGAAGACGTCGATCGGCCGGCTGCTCGACGTCGATCCCACCTCGGTCGCGCTCACCGACAGCGCGTCCCGCTCGTGGACGTCGTTCTTCTACGCGGTGCCGCTGCACCCCGGCGATCGCATCCTCATCTCCCGCGTCGAATACGCCGCCAACGCGGTCGCCGCCCTGCAGCGCGCCCGCGCCACCGGCGCGACCGTCGAGCAGATCCCGTCCGGCCCGGACGGTCGCATCGACGTCGACGCACTCACCGCGATGCTCGACGAGCGCGTGAAACTGGTGTCGCTCGTGCACGCCCCCACCAACGGCGGTCTGATCAACCCGGTGCGGGAGGTCGCGGATGCGGCGCACAAGGTCGGGGCGCTCGTGCTGCTCGACGCGTGCCAGTCCGTCGGGCAACTCCCGGTCAGCGTGCCCGAACTCGACGTGGACGCGCTGTCCGCGACCGGGCGCAAGTGGCTGCGCGGCCCGCGCGGCACCGGATTCCTGTACGTGCGGCCGCGGCTGATCGGTGAACTCGAGCCCGCCGTGCTGGACCTGCACAGCGCCCGGTGGTCGGGAGCCGACGAATACGAGATCGCACCCGACGCCACCCGCTTCGAACTGTGGGAAGCCGACGTCGCCGCGCGCCTGGGCTTGGGGGCTGCAGTCGACTACCTGCTCGACCTGGGGATCGACGCGGTCACCGAGGCGATCGCCTACCGCTCCGAACACCTGCGCGACGGCCTAGGCCGCATCCCCGGGGTCGAGGTCCGCGACCTCGGTGATCCCCGCAGCGGCATCGTCTCGTTCACCGTGGACGGTCGCGAACCCACGGCGGTACGCGACGCGCTCGCCGAGCAGTCGATGACGGTGACCGTCAGTCATCGCAGTTCGACGCTGCTGGACATGACCGCGCGGACACTCGACGCGGTGGTGCGCGCGTCACCGCACTACTTCGTCTCCCCCGCCGACGTCGACCGATTCCTCGCCGCGGTGCGGAGCCTGTGACGGGGTGGGGGCCGTTCGCTTTACCCCCGCCGATCCGGTAAAGTACTTCGAGTTGTCTCGGCGAGGGTGAACCGCGAAATCGCTGGCTCACCGTGATCGACGCGGCTGCGGCTCCGCTCGAGCGTTCCACGCTCCCGGCCCGCGCGCGTCCGGTCCCGCATCGTCGAGAAGACCGACCCAGTGAGAGCCACAAGCGTAGGAGCCGTTACATCATGTCCGACGAGAACCGTCTCGTAGCCGCCGTCCGCACCGAGTTCGGCAAGGGCGCTGCCCGCCGTGCCCGCCGTGACGGACAGGTCCCCGCCGTGCTGTACGGCCACGGCACCGAGCCCAAGCACCTCGCCCTCCCGGCCCGCGAGTTCGCGGCCGTGCTGCGCGCCCACGGCACCAACGCCGTGCTCACCCTCGATGTCGACGGTTCCGAGGAGCTGGCGCTGACCAAGTCGGTCGTCGTGCACCCGATCCGCAACTACATCGAGCACGCCGACCTGCTCGTCGTCCAGAAGGGCGAGAAGGTCGTCGTCGAGGTGCCGCTGGTCATCACCGGTGAGGCCGCTTCCGGCACCCTCGTCGTCAACGAGGTCACCACCATCAAGCTCGAGGCCGAGGCCCTGCACATCCCCGAGCAGGTCGAGGTCTCCATCGAGGGCGCCGAGGCCGGCACCCAGATCCTCGCCGGTGGCGTCGAGCTGCCCAAGGGCGCGTCGCTGCAGGACGAGGCCGATCTGCTGCTCGTGAACATCGTCGTGGCACCGTCCGCCGAGGCCCTCGAGGGCGAAGCGGTCGAGGGCGCCGAGGCCGAGGCTCCGGCCGAGGAGGCCTGAGCCACCCACGGCTCCACATGATTCGTTGCGGCGCGTCATCCCCCGCGGGATGGCGCGCCGCGCGCGTGTGACCGGTCGCCGCAACCGCCACCGGTCGGGAAGGAACACACGAACGTGAGCGAGGACACCGCGCTCGTCGTCGGCCTCGGCAATCCCGGGCCGAAGTACGAGAAGACCCGTCACAACATCGGTTTCATGGTGGCCGACGTGCTCGCCGGGCGCGTGGGCGGTTCGTTCGGCGCGCACAAGCGCAGCAACTCGGACATCGTGCAGGCCCGCCTCGACGGCAGGCAGGTGATCATCGCGAAACCGCGCACCTACATGAACCTGTCGGGTGGCCCGGTCGCGGGACTGGCGAAGTTCTTCTCGGTCGACCCGGCGAACATCGTGGTGATCCACGACGAGCTGGATCTGGATTTCGGCACCATCCGGCTCAAGCTGGGCGGCGGCGAGAACGGGCACAACGGGTTGCGGTCGACGTCGAGTTCGCTGGGTACGAAGGACTACCTGCGGGTGCGGATGGGCATCGGCCGTCCCCCGGGCCGGCAGGATCCGGCCGATTTCGTGCTCAAGCCGTTCTCGACGACCGAGCGCAAGGAACTCGACGTGTTCTGCGAGGAGGGGGCGGACGCCGTCGAGCTGCTGCTGCGCCTGGGCCTCGAGGGCGCGCAGAACCGCATCCACTGAGCGCTGCCCCTCGTGCGCGTTTTCGGTAGCGGGTGCTACCGAGAACGCGCACGGGTCACCGGGCCAGGAGGGCGGCCGAGCTGCCGCGCCGCAGCTTGCCGGACGACGTCTTCGGGATGCTGCCGGGACCGAGCACCGCGACCGTCCGGGGCCGCACCCCGACCTCGGCGACGACGGCGTGCACCACCTCGTGTTCGATGCGGCGGACCTCGGCAGGGTCGTCGATCCGGTTGGTTTCGACTGCGACCGCGAAGGATTCGCGTTTGTCGCCGGCGTCGAGACGGATCGCGACGGCGTTCCCGGGCCGCACCCCGTCGACGCTGCACGCGGCACGTTCGATGTCGGTCGGATACACGTTCCGGCCGCCCATGATGATGACGTCCTTGACCCGCCCGCACACCACCACGCGGCCTTCCTCGGTGAAGTAGCCGACGTCGCCGGTGTCGAACCAGCCGTCGGCGTCCTGCGCCGCGACCGGCCCGTCCACGGTGAGATAACCCGAGGTCACGGCCTTGCCGCGCAGCTGGATGATGCCGACACCGCGCGGGGGAAGAACCTGCCCGTCGCGGCCGACGACGCGCCCCTCGAGCCCGGGGACGAGATGCCCGAGCGTGGCCAGCCGCCGCCCGTTCGGCCGGGTGGTGGGCACGGCCATGCCGCCGGCTTCGAGCAGATCCGGGTCGACGATGTCGAGGACCTGCCCGTGCCCCGGGTCCGGGACCGACACCGCCAGGGTTGTCTCGGCCATGCCGTAGACAGGGGCCAGGGCCATCGGGTCCAGCCCGAAACGCGCACCGGCCTCGGCGAGCGTGATCATGGTGTCGGGATCGACCGGTTCGGCGCCGTTCCACATCCACCGCATCGACGACAGATCGACGGCGCCGTCCGGCGCCTGTGCGAGCTTGCGGGCGAGCAGTGAGTACGCGAAATTCGGTGCGGCCGTGACTGTTCCGTGGTACTTGCCGATCAGCTGCGCCCACAGCAGCGGGGCCTTGAGGAATTCCAGCGGTGTCACCGACACGACCTCCGCGCCGACCTGCATGGGCACGCTGAGGAACCCGACCATCCCCATGTCGTGGAACAGCGGCAGCCAGCTGATCATCACGTCGTCGTCGAGGGAGTACTTGATGCGGTCGATCATCGCGTAGGCGTTGACATAGAAGTTCTCGTGCGAGATCAGCACGGCCTTCGGCGATCCGGTCGATCCGGACGTCAACTGCTGCAACGCGATATCCGATTCGGCGGTGTCGACCGGGTCGATCGGCGAACCCGCCCGCATCTGCGCGACCGTCACGACGCGGATGCCGCGTTCGCGCAGCACGGGTTCGGCCGCGTCGAACGGCGCCCCGAGCACCACCACCTGCGCGTCGATCATGTGGACGACCGTTTCGGTGTCACGCGCCCACGCGGCCAGGTCGGTGCGCGGCGTCGGCTGGTGCAGCATTGTGACGCTGCCGCCCCGCATCCAGATGGCCTGACACACCGGGGCGATGTCGACGGGATTGCCTGCCAGCACACCGACCGCGGCGCCGTGCCCGATGCCGGCCGCGGCCAGCGCCCCGGCCATGCAGCGCGCCTGCCGGTGGATCTCGCCCCAGGTCTGCCGCAGCGGCTCGTCCGGCTCCCCGGTGATCAGCCCACGGCGTGTGCTCTCCGCCGTCGCGTACATCTCGTCGGTGAATCTGCTCACGGGCACTCCTCGATCCGGTGGCTCTGTGGTCCAGGGTCCCCGCGCCGGGACCGATGAGGAACGGTGTCCCGGCAAACGTGACCGAATCTCACGAAAATCGACATCGAATCGCCGAGTAACATGGAGAAGTTGCCTGCGATACCCGCACCCCACCCCCGTTTCGAGAGGTCAGTTCCGCGTTGAGTACCCCGCCCGCCTCGGCCACCGGCGATACCGGCACCGCCATCAGCGACTCCGGCACAGCCGCCCTGTCCAAGGAAGTGCGCGCGGAGGCCGCTCGGCGCCGCACGTTCGCCGTCATCTCCCACCCGGACGCCGGTAAGTCCACGCTCACCGAGGCGTTGGCGCTGCACGCGAAGGTGATCTCCGAAGCCGGCGCCGTGCACGGCAAGGCCGGCCGCAAGTCGACCGTCTCGGACTGGATGGAGATGGAGAAGGCCCGCGGCATCTCCGTCAGCTCCACCGCACTGCAGTTCAACTACCGCTCGAGCGAGTCCACCGCCGACGAGGACGACCCGGGCAACGTCATCAACCTCGTCGACACCCCCGGCCACTCGGATTTCTCCGAGGACACCTACCGCGTGCTCACCGCCGTCGACGCCGCGGTCATGCTCATCGACGCTGCGAAGGGCCTCGAGCCGCAGACGCTGAAGCTGTTCCAGGTGTGCCGCCACCGCGGTATCCCGGTGATCACCGTGATCAACAAGTGGGACCGTCCCGGTCGCGCACCGCTCGAACTGCTCGACGAGATCGACGAACGGATCGGCCTGACCCCGACCCCGCTGTTCTGGCCCGTCGGCATCGCCGGCGACTTCCGCGGCCTGCTGCGGCGCGGTGAGGACGGCGCGGCCGAGGAGTACATCAAGTTCACCCGCACCGCGGGCGGCGCGAAGATCGCCCCCGAGGAGCACCTGGACTCCGACGCCGCGCTGGAGCGCGAAGGCGACGCGTGGGCCGAGGCCGCGGAGGAATCGGAACTGCTGTCGGCGAGCGGCCAGGACCACGACCAGGAACTGTTCCTCGCCGGTCAGACGTCGCCGGTGATCTTCGCGTCGGCGATGCTGAACTTCGGCGTGCGGCAGATCCTCGACACCCTCGTCGCCCTCGCGCCGCCGCCGCGCGCCCGCCTCGACATCGACGACCAGCCGCGCAACGTCGACGACCCGTTCAGCGCGGTCGTGTTCAAGGTGCAGGCCGGCATGGACACCGCGCACCGCGACCGCCTCGCGTTCATGCGCGTGGTGTCCGGGGTGTTCGAGCGCGGCATGGTCGTCACCCACGCCCAGACCGGCAAGCCGTTCACCACCAAGTACGCGTTGACGGTGTTCGGCCGGGAACGGTCCACGGTCGAGGCCGCCTATCCGGGCGACGTGGTGGGTCTGGTCAACGCGACCGCCTTGGCGCCCGGGCACACCCTGTTCGTGGACCGGAAGGTCGAGTTCCCGCCGATCCCGTCGTTCGCGCCGGAGCACTTCGCGGTCCTGCGGGTCGACGCCGCGTCGAAGTACAAGCAGTTCCGCAAGGCCGTCGACCAGCTCGACTCCGAAGGCGTCGTGCAGATCCTGCGCAACGAGGTGCGCGGCGACGCCTCGCCGGTGATGGCGGCCGTCGGCCCCATGCAGTTCGAGGTCGTCTCGGCGCGGATGAAGGCCGAGTACAACGTCGAACCGCGGATCGAACCGCTCGGCTACGCGCTGGCCCGGCGCACCGACGCCGCCTCGCGGGACGAACTGAACCGGCAGCGCGGCGTCGAGGTGTTCACCCGGTCCGACGGGGTACTGCTCGCGTTGGTCAGCGACAAGTGGCGACTGCAGTACATCCAGAAGGAGCTTCCGGATCTCACGCTGGAACCGCTGGTCGCCACCACCGACTGAGGTTGTTGCAGCGGCAGTGCATGTGACTCCGATTACTGGTATTTTCCTGCCGTCGAGCTGACGCTGGCTCGGGGGATTTTCAGGAGCTGTGGATGAACGACGACACCTCGGCCGTCGGGCCGGGCGGGAGACCGCCGCGCGCCCGCACCGGTTCCGCCAAGCGGAGCGATTCGCCGAAGCGCTCGGGGACCTTCATCTATCCGCTGCCCAGCACGCCGCTCCCGAGCAGCACCCCGATGACGAGCAGCCCCGGCCCGCGCGCCGAGGTCAGTCACGCATCCGATCGCAACCCGGCCGGCGGGGTGGGCGCCGGCACCACTACGGAAGGGACATCCCCGGTGAGCAGCACCAGCACGAACGGCACGAGCACCAACGGTATCGGCGCAACGCCGGCCACCACGACCGAACTCGGCAGCCTGCCGACGACCGGGCCGGCGGTCGGCCCGGCACGGCGCAACTCGATGGGGCAGGCGTCGGTGCGGATCGCCGCGCGGCTCGCGCACGGCGAGCTGGCCACCCGGAGCCACCGCAGTCACGCCTCGGACCCGACCGTCGACAACGACGAACTGCTGAGCCTGCTCGGCGAGTACCTGCTCGCCGGTGGTCTCGAGAAGCCGGAGATCCATGCGACCCTCGGCGGGCAGCCGATCGTCGTGGACCTGCAGGCACCGCAGCGCCCCACGCGCTGAACGAACTCCCGCCCTCCGGGTGACGGAAGCCGTCACCCGGTGCGGGGGCGTGTCTCCCGATCCTTCTTCTCGGATGCACCGGGAGACATGCCCTAGTCCTCGAAGAGCGCGGCGATCCTCGCGGGGTCGATGTCTTCGATGGTCTTCGGCGACCACGACGGGTTGCGGTCCTTGTCGACGAGCACGGCCCGCACCCCCTCCGCGAAGTCCGGTTCGCCGCAGATCCGGACGGCGACGTCGAGCTCCCGCGCGAAGCATTCGCTCAGGGTGCTCTCGGCGCCGCGGCGCAGCAGTTCGGCGGTCGCGTACAGGCTCGTCGGCGACAGCTCCCGCAGCGCGTCGCGGGTCTGCGTGGCCCAGGCGGGGTCGCCGAGCGTGTCGTCGTCGAGTCGCGTGACCATGTCGGCGACGGTGCCGTCGCCGAAGACCTGCTCGATGTCGGTGAACCGGTCGGCGAGCGCCGACTCGGGGGCCGGCTCGGCGAACTCGTCGAGAGCGTCCCGCCATTCGCCCGCGCGGATGCGGTCGGCGAGCGCACCGATGCGGTCGCTGGGCACGAAGTGCGTGGCCAGCCCGACCGCGAGGGCGTCGCCGGCAGTGACGCGGGCGCCGCTCAACCCCAGGTACATGCCGACGGCGTCGCAGCGTGCCGTGGTGCCGCGCAGCCGCGGCAGGAAGTGGCTCGCGCCGACGTCGGGGATGAATCCGATCGCGGTCTCGGGCATCGCGAGCATCGCATTCTCCGACACCACCCGCACCGCTCCGTGGACGGAGATGCCCAGCCCGCCGCCCATGGTGACGCCGTCGAGCAGCGCCAGGTACGGCTTGGGGTAGGTGGCGACGAGCTCGTCCAGCCGGTACTCCTCGGCGAAGTACGCCCGGACCCGGTCGGTGTCGCGGGCCAGCGCCGCGTCCCGCACCGATTTGATGTCCCCGCCCGCACAGAACGCGCGGTCGGAGGCGCTGGTCACCAGTACCGCCGTGACCTGCGGGTCGTCGCGCCACTGCGACAGCGGCGCGTACAGGTCACGGATCATCGAACTGTCCAGGGCGTTGAGCGCCGCGGGCCGATCGAGCACCACCTCGCCGACGCCGTTGGCGACGCGGGCACGAATGAAGGACGACTCTGTCACGGGCGGGAGCCTACCGGGCGAGGCCGTCACCGGCCGGACACACGGTGTTCGCGCACTACGGGGTGTCGCCGGTGGGGTTGCCCGTGACCGGACCGATGAGCAGCCAGCGATGCCCGAACGGGTCGAGCAGCGTCGCGTTGCGGTTGCCGTGGCTTTCGGTGATCCAGCGTTCGACGGTGCCGCCGGCGTCGCGGGCACGGGCCAGGACGGCATCGGTGTCGTCGACCGGCAGCATCAGGCTCACCGACGTCGAACCCGCCTCGGCGGCGGTCAGCCCCATCTCCGGGAACTCCTCGGCGACGTACACCATGCCGGTCGGGAAGATCAGTTCCGCATGACCGATCCGGCCGTCGTCCATCACGACCGGATCACCCGCGAGCTGCGCATCGAAAACCTTTGTGTACCAGTCGATTGCCGTACGAGCCTCGGAGACCGTGAGATACGGCAGCGCTCCCGGTCTCGGGAAGTCGATCCCGTCGAACGTCATGATGCGCGCGGAACCTCCAGCAGATCCCAGCGGTTGGAGGTGAGCCGGAAACTCGGCAGGTCGTCGAGGGAAACGACTGTCTCCCAGTTCCGTTCGTAGGAGGTGTGCGAGATGCGCCATTTCCCGTCGTCGCACAGCGCGTAGCGGTCGTGGTAGTACGCGGAACCGCGCAGCAGCATCCCGTCCTCGGGCACGACGACGGTGTCCGCGAGCAGCCACACGCCGGTGGCGCTCTTCCCGTCGGGGGCGACGTCGATCTCGGGGTGACTGCAGTGGTGCTCGGTGACGATGTGGGCGCCGAGCGTGTTCGCGAGAAAACCCACGAAGGCGTCCCGGGATTCGAAACTGAGATGCTCGCCGTAGACGGCGGTGGCCTCCGGAGTCAGTGTGTCCGCGAACTCGGCCCATTCCTTGGTGTCGAGCGCGCGAGCATAGCGGTACTTGACCCGCTCGATCGCACTGACGGCCTCCCGATCCATCGTCGACCTCCCGAGCCCGTACAACCTTTTGGTACCTGACAGCCAGGCTATCCCGGATTCCCGTCGGGGGGTATCGGTTTCGGAGGCTCGCCGGTCAATTCGATTGCAGTTCGGTTACGTCGCCGACGTGGTCGCCCGTGCGCCGTGTCCGGTCCGTGTCGCCGTGCTAATGGTCCGGCTGCGGCGGGGCCAGCGCCCGGATGGTCGCGTCGACGATGGTCTCCGCGTACGCCTCGTCCTCGGCGGCGGTGGCCGGGCTGCCGAGGGCGAACAGGACGTGGCTGAGCACCGCCCCGGTGACCATCTCGAGCAGCAGGGTCACGGACGCGTCCGCACGCAGTTCGCCGCGCGCGACCGCGCGGTGCACGATGGTGCGAGCCGCGAGCACCCGGCTGCGGTTGAGCGTGTCGGTGAGCCGGGCCAGCAGCTCCGGATGAGCGCGGGCGTCGAGTGCGACACGCAGGCTCACCAGCCCGGAGGTGGTGCGGTAGCCGCGGAGCAGCTGGCCCGCGAGCTCGACCAGGTCCGCGCGCAGGCTGCCGGTGTCGATCGGGTCCGGCAGCGGACTGCGGGCCTCGAGGGCCTGCACGAGCAGATCGTCCTTGGAATCCCATCGCCGGTACAGGGCGGCGCGGCCGACGCGGGCCCGGCGGCCCACGGCGTCGAGGGTGAAGCCGCGCCAGCTCGTCTCCGAGTAGACCTCGAGCACGGCGTCGAACACGCGGTCCTCGAGGTCGGCGTCACGCGGCCGGCCACGGCGTCGGGGTGATGCTTCGGTCACACCGGCAGTGTGCCAGACCTCGGAATTATTTACAGACTGGATCAGTCCGTATTACTCTTCGGTCAGTTCAACACCGCGTCTTCCCTAAGGACAGTGATGGCAGACCCCACCCGTGTACCGGTCGTGATCGGTGTCGGCGACCTCCGATCCGGTCGTGCCGGCTCCCCCGCCGACCCCCGCGAACCGCTCGACCTGATCCACGAGGCCACCACCGCGGCCCTCGCCGACACCGGCGTCGCCGACTCCGCCGCCCTCGCCGCCCGGGTCGACACGATCCGCGCCGTCAAGACCGCGAGCTGGGCGTACGACGACCTGCCGGGCCTGCTGGCCGACCGTCTCGGCGCAAACCCCGACCGCACCTCCACGACGCCGATCGGCGGGCACTGGCCCGCGGCGCTGCTCGACCGGATCGCCCACGACATCGCCGCAGGCACGAGCTCGATCGCGCTGCTCGTCGGCGGTGAGGCGCAGGCGTCGGTCACCGGTGCCGCCAAGTCCGGCACCGACCCCGCCGCACTCGGCTGGACAACCGCGCCCGGCGGTCCGCCCGCGTTCGACCCGGACGACCTGGGCAGCCTCGCCATGCAGCGTGCCGCGATGATCGCCCCGACCCGGGTCTACCCGCTGTTCGAGAACCGGCTCAGCTTCGAGGCCGGGCACGGGCACGACGAATCCGTCGCCTGGTCCGCGCAGCTGTACGCGGCGTTCTCCGAGATCGCCGCCACCAACCCGGCCGCGTGGAACCCGGACCTGCGCACCGCCGAGGACATCGCCACCCCCGGTCCCCGCAACCGAATGGTGACCGATCCGTACCCGCTGCTGATGAACGCGATGCCGTTCGTCGACCAGGCCGCCGCGGCCGTGGTCACGTCCCTAGCCGTCGCCCGCGACCTCGGCATCGACGAGGACAAGATCGTGTACGTGTGGGGCGGCGCCGGCGCCACCGAACCCGCCGACGTGCTCGCCCGCGCCGAGTTCGGCCGCTCGACCGCGCTCGCCGACGCCCTGGCCCGCACCCTGTCCCGCGCCGACATCAAGGCCCGCGACCTCGACATCGTCGACGCCTACAGCTGCTTCCCGGTGGTACCGAAGCTGCTCGTCGAGCATCTCGGGCTGCCGCGCGAGACCGTGCCCAGCGTCACCGGCGGGCACTCGTTCTTCGGCGGACCGCTCAACAGCTACACGCTGCACTCGATCGTCGCGGTCGCGCGACGGCTGCGCGCCGACGGCGAGCTCGCCCTCGTGCACGGCAACGGCGGATACCTGACGTACCAGCACACCGTCATCCTCGCCGCGGCGCCGCACACCGACGGCTACATCGGCGATCCGGAACCGGTGCTGCTGCCGGCAACCGGACCCGAAGCCTCCCTCGACTACGAGGGTGACGTCGAAGTCGTCACCGCCACAGCCGAATACGGACGTGACGGCAATCCGGCCACCGGCTTCCTCGTCGGCCTCACCCCCGACGGCCGCCGCGTCGCCGGACACACCGATGCCGCGGGCGCCGCGATCCTCGCGGCCGGCCCCGGCATCATCGGCCAGACCCTCCACGTCGCCGACGCCGGCGGCGCGCTCACCATCACTCTCGTCGATCAACCCTCCGAGGAGTCCGCATCGTGACCGAACCGGTCGTTCTCGTCGAGCAGCGGGACCACACCCTGCTCGTCACCATCAACCGTCCCCGCGCCGCCAACAGCATCAACGCGGAGGTGCACCAGGGACTCGGCGAGGCGTGGGAGCGCGCCGACGAAGACAACAGCGTCCGGGCGGTCGTGCTCACCGGTGCAGGCGACGGCGTGTTCTGCGGCGGCGCCGACCTCAAGGCCCTCGGCACCGCCGGACCCGACGGCGTCACCCCTCCCGAGACCGCGCACTGGGGCTTCGCCGGTGTGGTCAAGCACCACATCCGCAAGCCGGTGATCGCCGCGGTGAACGGCACCGCGCTCGGTGGCGGCACCGAACTCGCGCTCGCGAGCGATCTCGTCGTCGCCGCGGACAGCGCCGAATTCGGCCTGCCCGAGGTGCATCGCGGGCTCATCGCCGGCGCCGGCGGCGTGTTCCGCATCGGCCAGGCGATCCCGCGCGCAGTCGCGATGGAGCTCGTCCTCACCGGCAAGCCGATGTCCGCGGCCGACGCCCTGCGCTGGGGTCTGGTCAACCGCGTGGTGCCGCAGGCCGAGGTTCTCGACACCGCGCTGGCCCTCGCCGCCGACGTCGCGAAGGGCGCGCCGCTCGCCGTGCAGGCCAGCAAGACCGTCGCCCGCGGCATCATCGACGGCAACATCCCCGCCGAGGACCTGCCCTGGGAGCTCACCGACAAGGCCCTCGCACGTCTCACCACCAGCGCCGAC
This sequence comes from Rhodococcus sp. O3, assembly GCF_048897285.1. Taxonomy (NCBI): domain Bacteria; kingdom Bacillati; phylum Actinomycetota; class Actinomycetes; order Mycobacteriales; family Nocardiaceae; genus Rhodococcus; species Rhodococcus sp. O3. The sequence goes on along the minus strand of NZ_JBMBTE010000027.1, from coordinate 3,749 downwards.
ACTCTCGAAGGCGTCATGGCCTTCATGCAGAAGCGCGAACCCGTCTGGAAGGGCGAATGAGCATGACCACCACCGAAGTGATTCGCTGGGACACCGACGAGCAGAAGGCACTGCGTCAGCTCGCCGCCGACTTCACCCGCAAGGAGATCGTCCCCCACCTCGACGAGTGGGAGCGGACCGGTGAGATCCCGCGCGAACTGCACCGCAAGGCCGCGGACGCGGGCCTGCTGGGCGCCTCCGTCGCCGAGGAGCACGGCGGATCGGGCGGCAACCCGCTCGACATGCTCGCGATCCTCGAGGAGATCATCCTCGCCGGTGGCTCGTCGGGCCTGATCTCGGCGCTGTTCAGCCACGGCATCGCCACGCCCCACATCATCGCCTCGGGTAACCAGGACCTCATCGACCGGTTCGCCCGCCCGGCACTCGAGGGCCGGATGGTCGCCTCCCTCGCGATCACCGAACCCAGCGGCGGCTCCGACGTCGCGAACATCCGTACCACCGCGCGGCGCGAGGGCGACGAGTACGTCATCAACGGCGCCAAGCTCTACATCACCTCGGGCACGCGCGCCGACTTCGTCACCACCGCGGTGCGCACGGGCGACGCCGGCGCCGGCGGCATCTCGCTGATCGTCGTCCCCACGGACACACCGGGTTTCACGGTCTCCCGCAAGCTCGACAAGATGGGCTGGCAGTGCTCGGACACCGCCGAGCTGTTCTACGACGACGTGCGGGTTCCGGTCTCGAACCTCATCGGGGCCGAGAACACGGCCTTCGCCCAGATCGCGCAGCAGTTCCAGGGCGAGCGGCTGTCGCTGGCCTTCCAGGCCGTCGCGACCGCACAGCGCTGCTTCGACCTGACCGTCGAGTGGGTCAAGTCCCGCGAGACGATGGGCCGTCCGCTGTCCAAGCGCCAGGTGGTGCGGCACCGCCTCGCCGAGCTCGCCACGGAGATCACCGCGGCGAAGACCTTCTGCCGGTCCGTCGCCGAGCGGTGGGTCAACGGCGAAGGCATGCTGCTCGAGACCTCGATGGCGAAGAACAACGCCGTCAAGGCGTGCGACCACGCCGTGATGGAGGCCGTCCAGCTCGCCGGTGGTATCGGCCTCATGCGTGAGAGCGAGGTCGAGCGCCACTTCCGCGACGCCCGCGTCCTCGGCATCGGCGGCGGCACCAACGAGATCATGAACGAGATCATCAGCAAGCTTCTGGGGCTGTAGCCAGTCTCGGGCGCCGGTGCGTCCTTCGGGCCGATGGGGGGCTCGAAGGACGCACTCGGTGTTTCAAGCGCAGGTTTTCAGCGGACCTTTTCCAGCGCGAGGACGGCGACGGCGGCGATCACCACGTGCATGAGGGTCAGCGTCACGGTGCTGGCCGCGTCGAAGTCCGCCGAGAGCGTGCCCGTGATCGTGGCGAGCGGAAGCAACGCCCCCACCACCTGGGCGATCCGCAGGAATCCTCGCCACCACAGGCCGAGCAGGACCGCGACCGTGAGTCCGATACCGAGGGGCACCACGGTCATGAGTACGACGCCGCCGGGTGCGGCACTGACGGTCGCGCCGGCGTCCGTGTGCTCGAACGAACCACCCGTGGCCAGGCCGATCAGCCACAGGACGAGGTTGAGAACGAGCGCTCCCGCGACCGCTGCGACCACGACGACGGGCCGTCCGGTCGTCCACGAACGGTGCAGAACAGTTGAGGAACTGGATGTTTCGACTGTGGACATCGATCCTCCTGATGAGTGTTGTCTGCTGACAGGACTCATCGTGCGACCTCGAGTCGACTCGAGGTCAAGAGGGCGGCTTCGCCGCCGGTGTGCCCTTGTGGCGGCCCGGGGCGCCACAAAGGCACACCGGGGCGTCAGCCCAGTTCTTCGGCGAGCTCCATCCACTGCTCCTCGGCGGCTTCCTTCTCCGCGACCACCTGGCGCAGTTCGGCGTCGAGCTTCTGGAGCCGATCGGGATCGGTTGCCGCCTCGGCGAGCTGGTGGTGCAGCTTCTCCTCGCGTTCGGCGAACTTCGCGACCGCCCGCTCCAGCCGGGCGAGTTCCTTGCGGGCCGCGCGCTCGGCGGCGCCGTCGCGCTTGGGAGCCGCCGCCGCGTCCGCCGTGCCGGACTGCTTGACCGTCGACGCGACGGACGGCGCGGCGCCGGTTCCGAGTTCCGCACGGCGGCGCAGGTATTCGTCGATACCGCCGGGCAGGTTGGTGAGCTTGCCGTCGCCGAACAGCGCCCACGTCGAATCACAGATGCGTTCGATCAGGTACCGGTCGTGGCTGATGACGACCAGCGTCCCGGCCCAGCCGTCGAGCAGGTCCTCGAGCTGCTGCAGGGTGTCGATGTCGAGGTCGTTGGTGGGCTCGTCGAGCAGCAGCACGTTCGGCTCCGCCATGAGTACCCGGGTCAGCTGCAGGCGCCGACGCTCACCACCGGACAGATCGCCGACGGGGGTGCGCTGCTTGGCGGGCGTGAAGCCGAGTCGTTCCGCGAGCTGGCCGGCGGAGATCTCCTTGTCGCCCAGGGTGATTCGCTCGGCCACGTCCTTGACCGCCTCGAGCACCCGCATGTCGGTGGGCAGATCGTCGAGTTCCTGCCGCAGCCAACCGATCTCGACGGTCTGGCCCTGCACCCGGCGACCCGACGCCGGTTCGAGTTCCCCGGCGAGGGTGCGCAGCAGTGTCGTCTTGCCGGAGCCGTTGACCCCGACCAGACCGATCCGCTCCCCCGGCCCGAGACGCCACGTCAGGTCACGCACCAGCTCCCGCCCGTCGGGCGTGGTCAGGGTCGCGTCCTCGAGCTCGACCACGATCCGCCCGAGCCGGCGCTTGGCGAAGGATGCCAGCGCCACCGAGTCGCGCGGCGGCGGCACGTTCGCGATGAGCGCCTCCGCGGCCTCGATCCGATACTTCGGCTTGGACGTGCGCGCCGGGGCACCGCGCCGCAGCCACGCCAGTTCCTTGCGGGCAAGATTGCGGCGCCGCTCCTCCATGGCGTCGGCCTGGCGGGCCCGTTCGGCCCGCGCGAAGATCCAGTCGTTGTAGCCGCCGTCGTAGCTTTCGACCTTGCCACCCACGACCTCCCACGTGCGGGTCGCGACGGTGTCGAGGAACCAGCGGTCGTGGGTGACCACGACGAGGGCGCTGCGCCGCGACAACAGATGCTCGGCCAGCCACTGCACCCCCTCGACATCGAGGTGGTTGGTGGGCTCGTCGAGCACCAGCAGGTCGAGCTCCTGCACGAGCGCGGCGGCGAGCGCGACCCGGCGGCGTTCACCGCCGGACAGCCCGTCGACGACCGCGTCGAGGCCGAGATTGTCGATGCCGATGCCCGCGAGCACCGAGCGGATGCGGGCATCGCCCGCCCATTCGTGTTCGGCGACGCCGAGCGGCCCGAGCACCACGTCGCCGACGGTGGAGCCGGCCGGCAGCACCCCACGCTGGGTGACGACGGCCATCCGCAGGCCGCCGACGCGGCTGACGCGGCCGGAGTCCGGTTCCTCGAGCCCGGCCAGCACCTCGAGCATCGTCGTCTTGCCGCCGCCGTTGAGGCCGACGACACCGATGCGCTCGCCTTCCTCCACGCCGAGGGACACCGAGTCCAGCAACGGCTTGATGCCGAAGGACTTCGAGACCTGTTCGAGATTGATCAGATTCGCCACGCGGAGCAGTGCCTTCCGGTTTTCGGGGATCGAGAGGGTCAGGGGGTGGAGGTGCCGACGACGCGGGCGCCGTGCACCGGACCGGACGCGACGCG